>NZ_FQTU01000018.1 GCF_900128885.1 Alkalibacter saccharofermentans DSM 14828 | reverse complement strand
CTTTTTGATCAGCTGCAGAAATGATACAGCAATCATGTTTGTACTTGGAAATATCAATTCCAACAAAGTACATTGACATAGAGAAACACCTCCTAATTTGATAAATTTAGCACTGCTGTCTTCCACAGAGAATTCGGCTGTGTAATCACGTAAATACAAACGTCAAGCGTTAACAAACTGATTAACAGTAATAGACGAAAAGCTGTGGTCTGAGTCACCTCCGAACAGTCAAAGCTGTAAAATATGAAATACAGATCCACAGTGCTTTTATAAATATATCAAAGATGGGAATAGAAACCCAGAGAACCTGGGAGAAAGGAATTAATCAAATCACCATCTAATGATGATTTGATTATACGAGAAATATGAAAATGAAAAAATGCAAAAACTGCTCATATCCATTTAGTTGGGGCGACGTTTTCGGATCAAATATTTCCGGGTTTAAAGCCATCCGATGTAAAAATTGTAAAACTGAAAACAGTCCTGACAGCATCTATAAGATCGCAGTGATACTTTTAGACGTAGGACCGTTGTTATTATTTGGTTTTGTTCCGGCATATGTACCTATAGCTCTTATCGTATCTGTGTTGTTTATCTCCCCATTTTTTGCGAAATATGAATTAGGCGATAAGAAAATGTGATTTTAGTTGAGTGCTTTCTTTGAAAGCTTGAAATATATGTAATTGGACTGGTTGCTTACATAATGGCAGGTATGATCATGCGGACTGCAAATGATTACTATGATATATGGTCTGTTAGAAGAGGTGGCAAGCTTTTATGAATAGTTGTTGCATTGATTATTAGTAGCTCATACCAGTTAAAGAGCTTTTATCATAAATTTTTAAAAGGAGGCGCTTGTGGGCAAGGTTCTGAAGCAACAGCATTATGTTTTGCAAGGGAGGCATAGCTCAAACCTTCGCTAATAAACTTATACAGTTATTGTAGCATTAGAATATTCTTTAAACAAAATAAATTAAAAATAAACACAAGTACTGATAAATGGTGCTTGATTTAAAGAGGGGGAATATTGTGAAACGATTACTAGTATTTAAAGGATATAATTTTCAGAAAGGCTACAAAGATAAATTAATCGAGAATTGCTTGCCGTTATTCGATAACGAAAAAACCTTAGATGGTTTGACTGACCTAATGAATAATATTAGCTTAAATGATTTATTTGCGAAGATAACTACTGAATCTGTTTTGTACTGTCTTTATGAAGAGTTAATTATTATTGATTCAAAGCAATTGCTAGGAGTATTAACACAAAGTTCTGTTCAAATTGACTTGATGGACAATAACTATTTTATTAATTCGTATTTGATGAATTTTGAGGAAAAAGATACGGAAGTGTTAGTAAAGCATTTTGAAAGTAAACAAGATAATTTAGTTCAAGTTTTGTATTCAGACATCAAACTTCTTGATGGTATTGATATTGCTTTTGGAAAATATAATGCGTTAGATCTTGAAAGATTTAACTTAATTCAACAATATGATTCTATTAATATTCCGGATATTGATGTTGTTGAAAAAGTATCTAACGATATGATAATGGTAACTGACAAAGATCCGGAAGGTAATTTGAATAGGTTACTGTTAAGAGCAAAATTAAATGAAATCAGTAAAGTTTGTATTATAAGTCACTCAATAAATTCACAAATGATTAGGTTGTTTCTTTCAAAGATTTCTACTTGCAATGTAAAAATATTACAGACGAAAGCAGAGGTTCATTACAAAGAAGTACCTCAAAATCGATTGTTTGAATATGAATCAATATTGAAAAGAAAAGATGAAAATTTCAAATTTAAGATGTTTGATATTTATTCAGATCCATATGAATCAAAAGAAATGAAGAAAATATGTCAATCACAAATTATTCACGAAATTATACAAAATGTTGAATATGCTCAATCGCAAGATAATAGAATGAGGGATACTTTTGTTACAGCACCAACTGGTACTGGAAAATCGGTTATGTTTCAAATCCCAGCTATATATATTACCGAAACATTTAAACCTCAATTAGTTACAATTGTTCTTTCTCCGCTTATTGGATTAATGAATGATCAAGTAGAGCAAATTTCTAGCATGACAGATAAAGCTGTAACGATCAATTCGGATTATACTCCCGATGAGAAAAAAGAAGCTTTAGATAGGATAAAGGAAGGCGACTGTTCGATTTTATATTTGTCACCAGAGACGCTCCTTTCGAATCAAGATATTACAAATCTAATTGGAGAAAGAAAGATTGGACTAGTAGTAGTAGATGAAGCACATACTGTAGTTACATGGGGAAAAAGCTTCAGACCAGATTATTGGTATTTGGGAGAGTATTTGTACAGGCTGAGAAGTAATTATGATAATCACAGATTTCCTGTTGTTACTTTCACAGCAACAGCAACAATAAATGGCACTGAAAATATGCATCAAGATATTATTGATAGCTTGAATATGACGGCTACTAGCTATATTGGTTCAATAAAAAGACCAGAGATTAAATTTGAACATCGAATTAAAGAAAAAGCACTTGATTATAAAGGTGAGAAAGATGAAATTGTATGTAATGAAATCTTGAATTACACAAATCAAAATTATAAAACGCTCTGCTATTTTCCATATAAAAGCCACATTAATAACATAATGAGATTGTTACCAAAAGAAGCTAAAAAGACAGTTGGGATTTACACAGGATCAACAAATAAACTTGAAAAAGAGGCAACGCTTAGTAGCATACACAGAGGCAATATCAATGTTGTGCTTGCAACAAAAGCTTTTGGAATGGGGATAGATATAAAAGATATAAGTCAAGTATATCATTATGCGCCAACGGGAACAGTAGCTGATTATGTTCAGGAAATTGGTCGTGCAGCTAGAATTCATGGAATGGCTGCAAACGCATGTACTGATTATTTTAGAGAAGATTTTGGACATATCAATAGATTACATGGAATGAGTAGCATTAGAAATCACGAAATAGTTGCAGTAATCAAGAAAGTGCTTGAATTGTTTGAGCAAAACAAAACTAGAAATTTTTTAACAAATCCTGAAAATTTTGCTTATATTTTTGGCGCTTCAAGGAACGAAGATATTAATAACAGATTAAAGACAATTTTCTTAATTATAAAGAAAGATTTTGAAAGGGATCATACAATCAATTATAATCCGTTGATTTTTAAGCCACGAAGCATGTTTACAAAAGGATATTTTCTAATTAAAGATGACTACATCGATACTTTAAGAAAAACCAAATTTATGAAGTATTTTAAATTGCATATGACAAAAGATGACTTGAGGCATCAGGAACGAAATAACACTGATGTAACTTATGAAGGTGATGTTTATGAGCTTGATTTTAAAAAGATCTGGGAAGAGAATTTTAGTGATATTTCGTTTGGTGAGTTTAAAAGAAAATTTTATTTGGATGATATTAATGGGTTAGAGAGAGCTGAAAATATATTGCCTAAACTTGTAATGCAGATTAAATCAAAAGAATCAAGTTTTTCCGAAGTCGTAGCTTTATTCTCGAATGACATTGAGATATTGATTGATACGTTAAATTCATTTAAAAAGAGTAAAAAATATTTTAGAGTTGAAGAGTTGGGCGAAGCAATCTATAAATCAATTGAGAAGGTTGCAAGTCAATATGAGGGAGAACTTATAGCTCAAAATGTACTTAATCTGCTTATTGAAAATCCACAAAAAAACATACAAGCACCCAAATCAATTATTGTTAATAATACAATTGGTATGTATAAAATTGAGAGTTCGACTTTTGAGAGACAACTTAAAGAGATATCGAGAATTGCGAAGAGTTTCTTTAAAATGTCAGGAGAGAGCAATTCTAAGATAAAGTTAATTAGCTCTGATAGAGAGCTAATCAACAAGATGTCATCGAATAAATATATAAGAATGTCAATGATGTTGGAGTTCTTTGGGTATGCTACATTTAAAATTACGTCAGGGATATTACCCGAGTTTTTTATGCGTGTAAACAATCCTAGCGCTCTTCGAAAGATTATATCAAATGAAAATTACAAAAGTAGAACTGTTACTGCTATTCATGAAAGGCACCATGAAAATGTAAAATTGATGAAATATCTATTCGAAAAAGTTGATACAGATAATGCAAAATGGGATTTTATAGAAGATTACTTCTTGGGATTTACAGAAAAATATTTAGTTGAATAGATAAAATATTGGTGATTACAAAACGAAGTTTGGAATAAGAAAACCTAATATAAAAAAACGAATATCAGCTCGTACAAGTTTGATACGTCAAGCTATTAATAGAGCAGATATTAAGATACCATTAGTGTCAACTCCGGATTAAAAATGATGGAATAGCCGGGTGAAAATTGACCCAAATGCCGGCTACTCATTCGCCGAAATATCCGCCGGCGGTACTGAAATTAGACCTGATTTTTGTCTTTGGCGAATCCTGTAGGAATCACCACGGATATTTATAACATGTGTATGATTCAACAGTCGATCAAGTAAAGCCGTTGCAATCACTGGAATCACTGGAATTACTGGAATTAAAGGGAATTAAAGGGGACACTTCACAACCAACTGTCAAAACTGACATTAAGGGTGCATAAAAACATCCTTAACCTTTGTTGCTGTGATTAAATAATTAATCATAGCGAGATGTCGAAAGGCAAAAAACGCAAATAATCACAACAAAACTAATCCACCGGCATGGAGGATAGCAGGAGTTTGGTTTTAATTGTCCTTATGAAGCTTTAGGATTTATGAAATCCAGGATCTCTGGGTAGATGTTCTGATACTTGGTAATCGACTTGATTAGCTCGTAACCCTTGTTGCAAAGATTAGCTGCCTGGCTTGCAGTAATGTTGCCTAAAGTCTTGCAGATGTCCTTGTATGTGAAATCGCAAAGACAGCGCATCAAAAAGGCAGATACAGCTCTTGCATCTGAAAGGCTGCGGTTATATT
Source organism: Alkalibacter saccharofermentans DSM 14828 (assembly GCF_900128885.1). Taxonomy (NCBI): domain Bacteria; kingdom Bacillati; phylum Bacillota; class Clostridia; order Eubacteriales; family Eubacteriaceae; genus Alkalibacter; species Alkalibacter saccharofermentans. The sequence goes on along the minus strand of NZ_FQTU01000018.1, from coordinate 31,400 downwards.
TGACGTTGATGAAGTTGGGGATCTCAGTTCTAAGAGCTGATTCCACTGCATCAAGGATTTCATGTGGAGAATAATCCCTGTAGATTACTACTCTTTCGCTTTTGTAAGCGTACTTGTCGTTTTTGACATAATCTTAGCAACAGCTCTCGTACAGCTGCGCTGTCCGAGCTCGCGGACTTCGTCCAATATCTATCTCCCAGTTCAGCACATTTAAAGCAAGCTTTATGCACTTTCTGTCCAATAACTGCTGTTTCTCAGTTTAGCGCGAAAATCGGGAATGTCTTTGGGGTTGTTGTGGATGTATGCTGATACCACCAGGTTATATACATCATCAAATACAGCTCTGCTTAAGAACCTGCCTTGGAAAACATGACCGTGCCTTCTGTACTTTTTGTTGTAATACTGGGCATAGCAAAGATTGACGCCATGCATGAACTTGGACATGTCAGATCCCCTAGGGTCCAGCTGTATGTGGACATGGGTATCCATAAGGCAGTATGAGAGTATGCTGCACTGGAATTTCTCGCAGTACAGTGCTAGAAGCTCTAAGTATTTTACCTTGTCTTTGTAGTTTTTAAACAGGGTAAGCTCACTTATGGAGCGGCACATCACATGGTGGACGGTATCCGGAGCTTTTATACGGGCTATGCGTGGCAAAGGAAACACTCCTTTCACATTCAAATATTTTGACGTAAAAACGAACAAGTGTTCTTAAAAGTATTATTACATATTTATAGCATGGATGCAAGAAGAAGTTTAGTAAGGTAAATAATATATTGTAATTAGAGTTGCTTGATGGGATAATAAAGGTAGATTTGAGAAGTGTCCCGATTCTTAGATTCTTAATTCTTATTTTGTCTGATGATAATATTGCACGTTTCATATCTTTTCTACTGAGGTTCCGGACAGAGTAACACCTCATATGTTTCGTCATAGTAGAGCTCTTAATCTATACAGAAAAGGTGTGCCATTACCTCTTATTTCTGAATGGCTAGGTCACTCAAATTTCGAAACTACCTTGATCTATGCTTATGCAGATAATGAATCCACAGCGTTGGTCACGTAGCATTAGGGATCGGTCAATTGATGATAAGGGTTGGCTTAATCCCAAAAAGTCACAGGATAACGATCTGAAAATTTTATAAAGATTATAACGAATTTTTAAGGTTTGCATGACAACTATGTTGACAAACTCCTTTGATGAGAAGATGATTTCAGAAAAAGAATTCATCAAAATCAAAGCTGAGTTGGAAAGAAAATACAAAATGAAACGAGGGTTATGTGGTTAAGTTGTAACCACTGTGCTAAAATTAAAATAACAATTAGGAACATATAGGACATAGATGAGCTATCCGGAATTACCGGATAGTTCACTTGAAAACGTCAGCAGTGTCTGATGAATTTGAAGCTACATATGGAGAAGGAGGGTTACATTGGAACACAATAATGATTTGCTTATTTATCAGACAGAAGACGGTAAAACAAAAATAGATGTAAGACTTGAAAATGAAACCGTATGGATGACACAGAAGGCGATTGCTGAGCTTTACCAAAAAGGTGTTAATACCATTAACGAACATATAAAAAACATTTATGCTGAAGGTGAACTTGAAGAAAATCGAACTATTCGGGAAAACCGAATAGTTCAAACTGAGGGAAATAGAGAGGTTGAGAGAACAGTACATTTTTATAACCTAGAATTAATCATTGCTATTGGCTACCGTGTACGTTCTAGTCGAGGTACACAATTTAGACGATGGGCAACGGAAAGGTTAAATGAGTACTTAGTCAAAGGATTTACCATGGATGATGAACGCCTTAAGGGCATGCGTAACATTGGTGATGATTACTTTGATGAGCTTTTAGAGCGTATCCGTGATATTAGAGCGTCAGAAAAAAGATTTTATAAGAAAATCACGGACATCTATGCCCTATCTATAGACTATGATGGAAAATCAGAAGAAGCTAAAAAGTTCTTTGCAACGGTGCAAAACAAGCTTCATTTTGCTATTCATGGTCATACAGCAGCAGAACTCATAGAACAAAGAGCAGATGCCTCAAAAGACAATATGGGACTTACCACTTGGAAGGGTAACAAAGTGCGTAAAGGAGATATTACCGTTGCCAAGAATTATTTGACGGAAAAAGAAATAAAATCTCTCAATCGTGTTGTAACCATGTATCTAGATTATGCAGAAGATCAAGCTGAAAGGCGTAACCCAATGTATATGAAAGATTGGGAAGAAAAGCTCAATGCCTTCCTAAAATTTAATGAGCGAGACATACTTACTGGAGCAGGTTCTATTTCTCATGAAGTAGCAAAAGAGCTAGCTGAAAAAGAATATGAAAAATTTAATCAAAAGCGTTTAAATGAACCTGAAAAAGATGACTTTGATGTTTATTTAGAAGAGCATGAATGGACACACAAAAAATAATAGACTAGAGGTGGTGTGAAGATGAGCGTTAATACAATAATGAGTTCAATAACAAGATATGAAAAAGAACTTTTAAAGCTAGAAAAAGCTATGGCTGATGAACTTAAAAAAGAATCTGATAAAAAGAAAAAAATATCTAGTTTAGAAAAACAAATCCGTCAAACGAAATCTCAAGCATCTGTAAACTCCAAACTCCTAGAGTACTATCATAATAATCTTTGATTACAGAAAGTTTAAATTCATCAGAGTATTTTTTGGTCATGGATATGCCCCCTTATTTTCAGTATACTTTAGTGTCCCCATTTTGTATACTTTTCAGGGTGCATTCTAGTTCTCAACTAATCTACTCAACTAATCTATAAAAACGACATAATGGGTGTGAATAAGCATCCGTTTTTTCTATCGCAAGGATGAATTTGTTAATCTATTTAAATGGTAAACTATATTCCATAGATTACAGATCGACTGTTCTCAGATGGTATAATTCCATCTATAGGTGAGAAAATGATGGTTGATTGGATAATGTATGGAAAAATCCAGTAGCGACCGTTTTACGTTCGTAAAAATGTTGTTTTGTTATCTTGATTCGTTGTAAAATATATATGGAAAGATAAAAAGAACAAAAAACCGCTTGTTATAAGAGGCGCTAGGCAAGTTGACAAGACGGTGGTTAATTGATACGGGCGAAAAAATTATACCGGTTGAAGTTAAGGCAGAAACTAATCTTAATGCTAAAAGCCTTAAGAGTTATTTTGATAAGTTCAATTCATCAATTTCTGTTAGAACGGCTATGCTTGATTATAAAAAGGATGAGTGGCTTATTAATATTCCATTATAAGCAATAGAAGCAATAGAACGTGAAGTGCATCATAGTTTGCATAACAATATCAGACAATAAGCGTGATGACGAAGAAAAGCGTCAGTAACCTGTGCTTCTGTGGATCCTGAAAAAAATGTAAATGAAAAGAGTTGGTTACATGAAAACGAACAGTATAGAAGATGAGATAAAAAATTTTCCAATCCAAGAGTACTCATTTTTTAAATCAAAAGATGTTGTTTTTTCTGATGAAGTTAGAGATTTATGTGAAAAAAATACGTGTGGACTGTATGGAACTTCCTGGGCTTGTCCTCCCGCCGTTGGAACGACTGAAGAATGTCGCAAGAAATGTAGCCAATACATGGATGTATTTATGTTTACTACCGCCACAAAGATGAAAAATAGTTATGATGTTCAAGGATGGTTGGATGCTAGAAAAGAACATGAAAAATTAACCGATCAAGTGGGGCGTGTTTTTAGAGAAAATTATGAAAATTTATTAATTCTATCAACAGAAGGCTGCTCGGTTTGCAAGAGCTGTACATATCCCAAGGATCCTTGTCGTTTCCCTGATAGAATGTATCCAGCTACAGAAGCTTATGGAATTCTTGTGATGAAACAAGCTCAAGTATGCAATATAAAATACAATAATGGCCAGAATACCGTTACGTATTTTAGCATGATATTTTTTAACAGAAGTTGAGATTTTTGGATCATTTTATTAAAATTTGAATTTCCATTTTCTCCATTGGTATGATCAATTTGTTAATCAAAAATGTCTAGTAAAATAATCACAACAAAACTAATCCACCGGCATGGAGGATAGCAGGAGTTTGGTTTTAATTGTCCTTATGAAGCTTTAGGTTTTATGAAATCTAGGATCTCCGGGTAGATATTCTGATACTTGGGGATTGACTTGATCAGCTCATAACCTTTGTTGCAAAGGTTAGCTGCCTGGCTTGCAGTGATATTGCCAAGGGTCTTGCAGATGTCCTTGTAGGTGAAATCGCAAAGGCAGCGCATCAAAAATGGAATAAAATGGGGTCACTCCAAACCGTCCCCTGTGCTTTCCCGAGGAATGGGCTCGTGTAGTCATTCCTCAGCCAGTTCTATCAGTCTCGCTGCGGAGATCCAGACCTCCTGGGAGCTCCGATGTTTGGTTCCCTTCTTCTGCGTATAAGCATGATAAATCAAGCGGTCCCACAGGTTCAGAAAAGCCTGGAGAGACCGTTTTTCTATGGGGAATATCTCAAATCCATATTTCAACACAAACGGATACAGAATCGTTCTTCCGAAGAATGCTTTACAATCGTGAAACTCCCCCTCCTTCAGGATTTTCCCCATTTGGACAAACTCCCCTTTGATATCGGAGTTGAACTGCCTGAAATTGGACATATCCACCCTTGGCATATTGTTGTTGTTCACATGGAATTCCCCGATGCGGTCCCCCGGACTGACCACGGTGCCATCAGCCAGTGTGCGTTTGCTTCCTCGATAAGTTTTCATACTGAGAAATATATAGTTGACCTTTGAGCCCGGGACCAGCTGCCAACCCTCCTTATTACTCAGGTATTTTTCAAAGACATTCAGCAGGGCTTTTGCGTTCACCATGCTCCTCACCTCCTGACGCTGCGGCGCTCCTCAAAGACCCGGATTAATCAAGTCCGACATCAAGGTTGATCAGCTCAACCCCTTTGCGTTCACACCAAGGAAGGAAAAGTCGCAATGCATCCAGCATGTGATTCGGTGCACCGTTCTCTCCTCCGCTATCGTGGAGCACGACGATATCTCCCGGTCCACAATCCTTCAGTCTGTTGAAAATACTCGACGGAGACGTCTCTCTAAGCCAATCATCCAGTTCCACAGACCAAAGGACGATTTTCAACTGTCGAGCTTTTGATTCTTTCGCGGTGCACAGGTTGAACGTCCCCCAAGGCGGTCGGAAATACCGGGCTTCGACTCCCAGCTTCTTCAAAATCTTTATGGACTTTGCAAATTCTAGACGGGTCATCTCGGGGGTGCTGAGCCAGGCGATTCGGTGGGACAATGAATGCATGGCAACTGTATGGCCTTCAGCCTTCATCCGTCGTATCAGGTCAGGATGCTTTCTGGCCTTTTGCGCTACGACAAAAAAAGTCGCTTTAGAATCGTGTTCCAGCAATAGATCCAGAAGCTCCTCCGTATAGCCGGGATCTGGTCCATCATCGAAGGTCAGGGCGATTTGAAAACCACGGACTTGCACCCTCCTGATGATATGTTTCGAATGGTTTCTCATCCAGTAGTTGGGCAAAACCGTATAGGAAGCGGCTGCCGTCAATCCCAGAAGAATGCTAAAGATCTTCAACTTTCGATTTCTAATCATCTTTCTCTCCCCATTCATTCCTGTTCGTGTCAAGAATCTTCTCTGCAATCAGACGGGTATTGACGCTTTTTCTCACCTTTTTAAGATTGTCGACGATCCGGTCCCGGTTTTCTGCATAAAGCATGGAGATGATTGCCTTCTTCAGCTCCTTTGTATTCGCGGTGATGATTCCTAGCCCTTCTTGGCGGATGAATTTGCAGTTTTCGATTTCTTGTCCCAGCTCGGGATTGTAAACTATGGTGGGTAAAAGGGATACGATTGCTTCGAAAACCGTGATCCCTCCAGCTTTGCCAATCAGGATGTCAGACATATGCATGTACTCCGGCATTCTGTCGGTATATTCGATGACTTTCACGTTTTTCAGTGAAAGCTCCTCAACCTTCTCTTTTAGCTTTGAGTTTTTCCCGCTGATCAATACGGCCCTGACATGGTCGATGCTGTTGAGCCAGCGGTAAAACGAGGATTTTTCCGGGATGATTCCCAGCGCTCCCCCCATGATTAGGATGATACGATTCCTAGAATCGTAGCCGAACTCCTCCTTCAAGGCGTTCTTGTCGTAATTGCTGTAAAATGCTTTTCGCACAGGGATTCCGGTTACTATCAGCTTATCCCTGGAGATCCCCTTTTGCTCGAGCCTTATCGCGATGGATTCATGGGGAACGAAGTAGAGATCGTTTTTGCCGTGAAGCCATTCGTCATTGTCCACAACGTCTGTAATGCAGGTGTATAATGGGATAGTGCTGTTATATGCATCCTTGTACAAGGACATGAGCTCCGTGCTAGATGGAAAACTTGACAGAACGCAAACCGGCTTCATTTCGCGCAGCAATTCGTCGATTTTCTTCAAATGGCTGGAAAAGAAATCCTTTCTATCGTGGATAAAGCTCCACGGTCTGCGGTGGTAATAGTAAAAATTGTACACGTGGTGATCAGCGCTGATAATTTTATCGAAGCTGCGGTACATGATCTTCGAATTGCGGGAAAATATCAGCTCGTTCGTATCGACTACATGGATCCGGTAATTCGCATCGATGCTTCGGATGTGTTCCTGGATTGCCTTGGATACGGAAACATGGCCTGCACCGAAATGGGTTGTCAGGATCATAAGATCGCATTGACTTTGCATAGCTCTCACCTGCCTAAATGATGATCTGATATTTGGCCCTCTTAGAATTTCGTGAGGATTTATTCATTATTATAATTATAGCCGATTCGACAGCTTGAAAACAGGTTGCTCGATATTTTTTAAGATTCATGAGTAGGGGACAGTTCCCAACTAATCTCTATTATCTACTGCAGCATGATTAATTTATTAAAATATTTGAAAACGATAAGATTAAAATGATTGAAATGAAATTAATCCACTGGCTCGGAGAATAACAAGAGCTTTATTTTCAAAATGGCGTCTAGGTTGAAATCAAAAGCTTATATTTAAAAATACGTGATTGAAATTAAAAAAAACTGTGTATAATCACTTTAAAGTGAGGGGATACAAGATGAAAATCAAAGTAACTTTTGCAGATCAGGGAAGCATTGAAAAAATTCATGAAAAATCTATATATATATTGGAAAACATCGGAGTGATTATGCAAAGCAAACAAGCCTGCGATATTTTCCGGCAACATGGAGCAAAGGTGGATGGAGAGATCGTTTATATAACCAGAAAGATGGTGGAAGATGCCTTAAAAACCTGTCAAAGCACCTTTGAGTGGTACGGCAGAGGTAATACCTTGACAGTAGGCGGCGGGGAAAGCCTAGTTTTTCCATCCTACGGACCGAATTATGTTGTGGAAAATAACGTCATGAGAAAACCGGACATTACCGATTTTAAGAATTTCCATCGACTTCATGAAACTAGTGACGTGCTCCACGGCGGAACACCCTATATATTGGAGCCTTGGGAGGTGCCTTCTGATATTCGAAACAATTACCGAATGGCGACCACACTGAAATATCACACTAAGCCCGTCATGGGCATGACTGCGGGAGCTAAATCGTCAAAAGATGCCATAGACATGACAAAAGCATTCTATGGCGTAGAGGATAAGGTGGTGTTGTTGGGTCTGATAAATGCAACCGACCCCATGAGCTACCCGAGAGACATGGTTGAATCTCTAGTGGAGTACGCGATGCATGGACAAGCCATATTGCTGACTGCTGGTGGGATTTTGGGACTGTCTACCCCTTCCAGTCTGGTAGGTTCCTTTACTGTCAACAACGCAGCAACATTGGCGGGAGTTGTCCTAATTCAACTGATAAATCCGGGAAACCCAGTTATTTACGGATGTCAAGGCAGCAGTTCCAACTTAACGGAGATTACCTTGGCATATGGAAACTTTGCAACGGCAAAGTCAATTCATTTAACCAAAGCCGTAGCAAATTATTATGGATTGCCTAGCAGATCCGGTGGTAGCATCAATGATGCCAAGGAAGTAGATTACCAAGCTGGTGCAGAGACCTACTCCAACCTCTTTGCATCTCTCTCTTCCGGCAGTGATTTTTTCATCATGGGAGCCGGGATATTGGACACCGTCAATGCGGTAGGGACAGAAAAGTATATTTTGGATGAACTACTTATCAAGGGGATTTTAACACAGCTGAACGACACCTCAGTAGACGAGGAAAGTTTCTTGATGAAGGATATTGAAAAAGCGGGACCGGGAGGCAACTACATCAATCGAAGAACATCCAAATACTATAAAAAAGAGTTTTATTTAAATCCAGCTTTCAATAACTGCAATACAAACAACTGGGTGGAAGGCGGATCTCCTACAGTCATGGAAAAAGCTCACAAGCTGTATCTGGAGCGATTAAAAAACTTCAGCGATCCGGAAAACACACCGGAACAGATCAGATTGCTGGATAGGTACATACCTAAAGAATATAGCTAAGCGCTATAAAAATATGGAAAGCACCAGGGACGGTTCCGATTGCTTTTAAATTTCCATATGTTATTTTCAAGTTGAGGTGAATAAGATGCCAAGATTAGCCAGAAAAGTTAGCTTCACAAGCTTTTATCACATAAGGGCTAAGGTGACATTTCCCAATTGATCTTCAAAATCGACATTAAGGTTGTTTAACAGCACCCGTTTTCTCAAGCAGCAGGATTGATTTGTTGATCTAGAACTGTATCTTAAGACACTAAAAACAAAATAATCGCAAGAAAACTAATCCACCGGCATGGAGGATTTCAAGCGTTGTAATTTAAGCGAGCAAGTAGAATAGTAGTCGTAATTAACTTTTATTTGAGAACTTCTGAAGGAAAGCATCTTTCATTTCCATCAGTGTTTCCATTTCGTTGATTAGCAGGTTATCCTTTCGATTACCTGTTTCCATGAAGAACATAGATAGTCCGCCTGGACCTACATGTGTGCCTACAGCTACTCCCATTTGCATTATGTAGATATCCCCTTTGAAGGAAGTCTCTTCTATAAGCTTGGTTTTCAGATTTTCAGCATAGCTCTTATCTGTAGTATACCCGATGATTATGAAATCTGTGAGGGCTTCATCATTTCGCTTATCGAATTCCTTAATATAGTGAGATAGGACTTTTTTTCGACCCCGTTCTTTTGCCACAATGGCACCCTTGGCGTCTTTCATTGACATGATTGGTTTCAGCTTCAGCATCTTACCGATAATGGCACTGGCACCGGAAAGCCTTCCGCTTCTGATGAGGTGATCAAGATCATCTACAGTGAGAAAATGTTTCACGTTGGTTTTAAAGGTTTCGTTGAAGTCGATGAGTTCCTGATAAGTTGCGCGCTTATCTCGAAGGCGAGCACTCTTCAAAATGAGCCATCCGCTTCCATGGCTCATGCATTTGGAATCGACTACATGAATCTTGATTTTAGAATCAGGGAATTCCTCGTAGAAATAATCTTTAGCTAAAGCAGCGGACTGATAGGAGCCGCTGGTACCGCTGGACATGCAGATGCAGAGGATTTCCGTGTAGCCATTATCTACCGCTTCCTTCATGATGTCCACAAATGACGCGGGACTTGGCATGCCTGTGGTAGGGGGATTCTCCAGGTTTTCCATCATACTATAGAATTGATCCGCGGTGATGTCGATTCGGTCACGATATGTTTTGCCATCGATGGTCACGGTGAGGGGAGCTATGCTGATGTCATAGCGCTTAAGCATTTCTTCGGAAAGGTCGCAGGTTGAATCTGCCATTATTTTTATCATTTTTTTTCTCCGATCTTAATTTTTAGCGAAAGTTATTCTCCACTACAATAACCATATGTCAATAGTTTCGGATTGTCAATACGAAACTATTGTGTTACTCTTCGACCCCCGAAAAGTCCAGAATCTTCGCGTATATTGGGAGTCTACTGGACCAGCCCATAAGTATATATAAATAGCATGGATACAAGTAGAAATTTATCAAAGCAAATAATATGGTGTAATTAGAAATAGAGGGCGAAATATTTTGCAAAAAGCATTGACAAAACCTAGAGATGATATTATTATCATTATTAGGAATGATAATAATATCATCTCTAGGAAACAAAACAATCAATGATCCATCCCATCTGGATGAGAATTATTGATATCCTTAAAATACAAGGAGAAATGAGAAAATGAAAATAAAACAATTAAATCAAAGAAAACAGGAAAAACCAAAAATGAAACGGAAGAAAAAAATCATGATGATTTTCAAGGTGATTCTCGGGTTTACAGCAGTGAGCATGGTCATTGGTGCAACTGCTCATGCCACTTACTTTAAGGGAAAACTTGAACAAATTAAGCCCTATGGACAGATAGTTGATGTTGATGAAGGACAAATGCATCTCTTCTCAATAGGAAACGGTGAGAAGACCATTGTATTACTCCCTGGTATGGGTGTTGCACTTCCATCTGCTGATTTTTCACCTCTTATGCGTAAACTCAGTGAAAAGTATACAGTTGTTACCGTGGAATATTTTGGCGTAGGCTTTAGTAGCCAAACAGACAAACCACGAACAACTGATAATTACGTTGAAGAAATCAGAACGGCCCTTAGAGAAGGAGGGTTCGAAGCACCATATGTATTAATGCCCCACTCAATCTCAAGCGTCTATAGCGAGTATTTTGCATCAAAATATCCCGATGAAGTTGAAGCAATCATCTCTCTGGATGGTACATCCACCGCCTTTTATGAAGAGATGCCTTCATATGTAAAATATATGCTGCCAGTTGCAAAGTTACAGCAATCAACCGGAACCTTATCCCTGCTTGCCCAAGTGACAACGAATAAACAGCAGTTACTCACAAAGGGATATACGGAAAAAGAAATCAGTGATATGGTGATCTTTGGTGGGTTTACTTTGAACGAGAATGTTTTAGAGCAAATTGCAAGTTCATCTGAATACATAAGAGATACTATGGATTTACCATTTCCTGAATCGGTGTCCTATTTCAAAGTTATTTCCAAAGAAACCTATGAAACTCCTAATAAGCAACTTAAAATGACGCCTCAGAAATATCAATATGACCATCTTGAACGAATTGGCGAAAACGTTGAATATGAAATACTTGACGGTAATCACTTTATTTATGCAAACAATGCTGACCGGATTCTCGAAATTGTTGATAGCGTATTAATCAAGGCGAATCAATAAAACAATAGAATTAAATAAACTCCAGCCAAATTCGTCAGCAATTATTGATATTGATCATCGGCGATATCATCAGTCCAAAATTTGATAGTGACAACCACAACAATTCATACAACAATTATAAGGGAAGTGAATCAATGAAATCAAAAATCAAAGCGATGATCCATCCCATACGGATGAGAATCATCCAGGCATTACTAGATGGAAAAGAGATGACAGCCGGAGAGATTGCAGAGACGCTACAGGACATCCCACAGGCAAGCCTCTACCGCCACATCAATGCCCTCCTAAAAGAAGAAATCCTTACGGTTGTCAGCGAAAATAGAATCAGGGGTACCGTGGAGAAGGTCTTTTCCCTGTCTGCCACGCTGGAAAATGCCACGGAAAAGGAAATGGAGGAAGCTTCCAGAGAAGATCACTTCAACTATTTTTTCAGCTTTTTAATGGGCTTGCTAGGAGAATATGAAGAATACTTGCAGGAAGAGATTATCAATATGAGAGAAGATGGCGTAAGTTTTAGGCAGTGCAGCGTGTACCTCAGCGACGAAGAATTCATGGCCTTAATGAAGGACATAGGGGGGAAACTAATGGCTGCAATGAAAAATGAACCCTCGAAGAACAGGCGGCTGAGAACCATCGCCAATGTGGTGATTCCCTCGAAAAAGAACAAGGAGAAATGAGAAGACGGTAAAGGAGATAGTGCTCAACTAATAGAGAGTAAAGGCATAATGGGTGTAAATAAGCACCCGTTTTTTTAGAATTATGATTAAATATTAATCTTAATATACATCAAAAGATTGATATTGAAAAGTGATTACGGCATAACTAATCCAACGGCTTTGAAGTATCCAGCACCTCTTCTATGATCTCCACAAACAGTCCTGACAGCATCTATAAGATTGCAGTGATACTTTTAGACGTAGGACCGTTGTTGTTATTTGGTTTTGTTCCGGCATATGTACCTATAGCTCTTATCGTGTCTGTGTTGTTTCTCTCCCCATTTTTGCGAAATATTAGTTGAGAAACAATTAAGCTTTATAACATTTTGATTAGAAAAATTTACTTGGTTGATCCAAGATGTGAAATTTGAATTGAGAAGTATAATATTTCCCCCAAATTAATTGACATTCACGTTGCGTAATGGTTTATAGTTGTTAGCAGGGAGGTGTGATATGGAGTATACCATTAACAGGCTGGCAAAACTGGCAGGCGTCAGTACACGGACTCTGCGATATTATGATGAATTAGGTCTGCTTTGCCCAGCTCGTATCAGCTCAAACGGATACCGGGTTTACGGACAAAAGGAAATTGACCTACTAAAGCAAATTCTTTTATATCGTGAATTGGGCGTGCCACTGGAGGAAATCAAAAAGGTTCTTTCATCCAAAGAATTTGACGGACAGGTGGCATTAGAGAATCATTTATCAGCACTACGTGCAAAACAAAGACAGTTAAGCTTATTAATTGACAATGTAGAAAAGACCATTAAAGAACTAGAGGGGGAAATTATTATGAGCGATCAGGAAAAATTTAAAGGCTTTATTAAAAAGCAAATTGATGATAATGAGAAACAGTACGGCAAGGAGATACGAGCAAAATTTGGCAACGAGAAAGTTGACCGCACTAATGATAAGCTGATGGGTATGAGCAAAGAGCAACATGGGGAATTAGAAAATCTGACAGATGAGTTGAACAAAACATTAAAAGCAGCTTTTGAACAAGGAGATGCATCTAGTGAGCTGGCAAAAAAAACTTACGAACTTCATAAAAAATGGCTGTGTTTTTATTGGGGTAGTTACAATAAAGAAGCTCATATGGGTGTGGCCCAGATGTACGTGGATGACCCGAGATTTACCAATTATTATGACAAAATAGCAGTTGGGTGTGCTGCTTTTCTCAGAGATGTTGTATTTATAAATAGTAAATGACGATTTAAATAAAATGCAAATGCTTGTATAAATCAATAGCAATCATAGGTTAGATTGACTGCACGAAGAGCAAGTAATAAAATATAAGCAAAAGGGAATAGAGCGTAAACTAATAATTAATAAAAATGTTCGAAGGAGGATTTGTTATGACCAAGCCCAAGATATATTCGATGAGTTTCGCAAGCGTATACCCTCATTATATAACGAAGGCAGAGAAAAAAGGACGGACTAAATCTGAGGTTGATGAAATCATCCGTTGGCTTACTGGGTATAGTCAAGAAGATTTAGAGACAAAAATTGAAAATCAGACAGACTTTGAGACGTTTTTTTCAGAGGCTCCCAAATTGAATCCTTCAAGGACTTTGATTAAAGGAGTAATCTGCGGTATCAGAGTAGAAAACATTGAAGAGCCATTGATGCAGGAAATTCGTTATTTAGATAAGCTGATTGACGAGTTGGCAAAAGGAAAAGCGATGGAGAAAATTTTACGCAAATAACTACCGGGCGGAATAAAAAGTCCGCCCGATAACTTGCAATATGCACTTAATCAATGATTTCCTTAACTCGTCCTACCTGGCCATCTGCAAGCATGACTTTAATCCCGTGAGGGTGGCGGGGGCTGTTGGTAAGGATTTTGGCCACAGTCCCTTCCGTGAGCTTGCCGGAGCGCTGATCTGCTTTAAGCACTATCTTTACTCGAGTTCCTATGGTAATGTTGCTTCTGTCCTGTCCGTTCATAGTTCACATCCTTAAAATTCTTTTAGTGCCCAAGTAGGGCGACTGCCAGTTACATTTATATTATAAAGGAAATATGCCATGATTCAAAGCATTTGAGGGCGATATTATCGTCTGTTTAAAATTTGACTGATGAAAAGAAAACGTTTTTATGGTATGATGGATACACGGATAACCTGGATTTTTATGTTCAGGTTATCTTTCTATATTTGAAGATATGTTTAAATAACAGGAGGAATAAAAATGTCTAGAAACATCTACATCACTGAAAAGGACAAGAATAGAATTTTAGAGCACATATCACATCAGAGGGAGTTCGGAGGGGGCAACAAATCAAACCTTGATGAACTTGAAAGAGAGCTTGGTCGTGCAACCGTTGTGGATTCAAAAGATGTTCCGCCGGATATAGTGACAATGAACACTGTAGTGCAGGTTAGCTATATAGACGAACCTGACGACATTGAGGAATATACACTGGTTTATCCGAAGGATGCCGACGTAATGGAAAACAAAATATCCATTCTAGCTCCTATTGGGACTGCATTAATAGGATTTAAAGAAGGTTCTGATATTTCATGGAAAACTCCAGGTGGAATCGTTGAAATGGTAATAAAAAAAATCCTATACCAGCCGGAAGCATCAGGTGACTACGAAAGCTAAAGTCAATCTTTACTTTGTACATCAGGCTATCCTTGATATAATTATGATAGATGCTTAAATTAGTTGTGAACTGAGGTGACGATGGTGGATATAAAATATTTTCTTGCCGCACTAATATCTTTTTTGCTTTCAGTTGTATTTCCTATCATTCTTTTGGTTTACATTAAGAGTAAGCACAAGTCGGGATGGGCATACATTTTGGCAGGAGCGATGTTTTTCTTCGTATTTCAGATGATGCTGAGGATACCACTGATTTCATATTTACAGGGACAGGTTTGGTTTTATATAAATGTGGCCAGCAACAGGACCTTGATGGCGGTATTTTTATCATTCACTGCAGGGATATTTGAAGAAATAGGCAGGTACATTGCTTTTTTGCTTCTGAAAAGAAAGCTCTCCTATGAAAATGCATTGGGATATGGAGTAGGTCATGGCGGATTCGAGTCAATTGCCATAGTAGGAATCACATCTACCGCTAATTTTGTGGCGATTTCAAACCTGACATTTGGTTGGTTCGACAGCTTGGTAAGTGCCTTGCCAAATATCTTCCTTGACATGGAGGCCTTAAGAGCCCTTTTTCTGACAGTTGAACCTCATTTGTTCATCGCAGGAGGGCTCGAACGAGTTTTTGCACTTATCCTTCACATCGGTCTCTCTGTGATGGTTGCCAAAAGTGTATATCAAAGAAAGCCGGGGCTTTTAATCGCTGCCATCATGCTCCACGGCGGTATAAACCTGATTGCGATCACGATGCCAAATATTTATTTGGCTGAAGGGTTTTTAATGATTATAGCCCTAATATCTGTCGTATATATAAGGAGACAGAAAAATTTTGCAGATAGATACTAATAAAGCTACGCACACAACTATAATAGAAAGCGGAAATGGGGTAATATAATGAGAAAACTAATCTTGATAATTATTGCACTATCAATGGTTTTGCTGTCGGGATGCTCATCAGGTGCAGATAAAGATGATGTTGAAGGATATGGTACGCCCAAAGTTGAAAGCCTGCTTGTGGCGATGAACAACGATGATTACGAAAATTTCAGCAAGGATTTTGGACCCTTGATGACCGAAGCGCTTACTGAAGAGGTCTTCGGAGGAATAATAAAGACCCAGATAGTGGGCGTGATAGGCTCTTATCAGGAGGGAAGCATAGAGCTTGTAAAAACAACGGAAGAAAGCCATAACGGAAAAAATTATATAAGTGCGATATACAAAGGTCAATTTTCACAAGAGGACGGAGATGTTGCAATAACGGTATGGTTTACCGACGATGAGGATAAGAACGTGGAAACAATTGTATTTAACTCTCCTAAACTTGCGAGGGCAAATGGATAAGCTTCTTCTTTGCCTCATGCTGATTTTTACCGGGGTCCTCATCGACCTGTTTACCAAAAGAGTGGCAAATGAAAAGCTGATTATGAATTATCCGGTGAAAATCACTAAGAGGATTTACTTCGTATTGCTACACAATAAAGGAGCCGCATATGGTTTGCTAAAAGGCAGAAAATCTCTTTTAAGGATGCTATCCACTTTGTCTATAATGTTTTTGTTGGGGATATTTTTCTTTGCGCTTAAAGCGGGCTATAGCTATGACTTTATGATTTCACTTAGTCTGGTAATATCTGGGGCTCTAGGTAATTACCTAGAGCGAATGACCAGTGGATATGTTACGGATTTTCTTTATATTAAATTCAAGAAGTTTCCCGTGTTTAATTTAGCGGATATTTACATAGTTGCCGGGACAATACTTGTTTTTATAAATGCGTAAGATGATAATAAAGCAGAAAGTTGGAAAGTAGAAAGTAGAAAGTTGGAAGACTTCAGAAAACTGCATGCACGCTTAAGACTTATATCCTATAACTAACATGCACCTCGTATAGCTTTGCTGTCCGAGTTCGCGGGCTTCGCCCAATATCAAACTCACAATTTATAGCCTTTAAAGCAAGCTTTAGACGTTAAATTATTCCTTTGATGCTGGAAATGGGTCGAAACATGCACCTCGTACAGCTTTGCTGTCCGAGTTCGCGGGCTTCGCCCAATATCAAACTCACAATTTATAGCCTTTAAAGCAAGCTTTAGACGTTAAATTGTTCCTTTGATGCTGTTTCTCAGCTTTTCGCGCAAAAAAATATAAAGAGGCAAAAGCCTCTTTATATTTCACATTAGGAACCATGATAAATGAAAAAATCATTAATATCAGAAAAGGGAAAAGGGGGTTGGTTCCGTTTAGTATTCTCTTTAGGTACATAATAAGGGATGAAGCTTAACGTAACCTTTAAATTTATTAAGGAATTAAAAAATAATCAAATTATTTGGCAATTTGCCGAAACGGAGTTGAATTTAATTGAGAGTTCTATTGGTGGAGGATGAAAAACCATTGGCCCAGGCGATGGCTAAAATTTTTGAAAAAAACAAGATACTTACCGACATAGTAAACGACGGCTTGGAAGGCCAGATGCTCGCGGGAGAAAACATTTATGATGTCATCGTTTTGGATATAATGCTGCCCAACGTAGACGGGCTAGAGATACTCAAAGCTATAAGGGAAAAGGGCAAAAAAACTCCTGTGTTGATTCTTACGGCAATGGACTCTACAAAGGACAAGGTGAAAGGCCTAAATATGGGCGCGGATGACTACATGGTAAAACCCTTCGACACAGAAGAACTGGTTGCCAGAGTAAGAGCGCTGGCGAGAAGGCCAAAGGAAATCTTTCACGACAGCTTAATAAGCTTTTGCGACGTTTCACTCAACATTAACACCGGAGAAGCATCTATTGCCGGCAGTCCTAAAAACCTTACCGCCAAGGAAGCTCAGCTTTTGGAAATGTTTTTAAGAAATCCTGGGATGATAGTTTCAAAGGATCAGATAATAGATAGGATCTGGGGTTTTGACAGCCTGGCTGCAGAAAACAGCGTGGAGATATATGTGCATTATCTCAGGAAGAAGCTTTTAAAATCAAATACAATGATTCAAACCCAGCGTGGTCTTGGGTATGTCCTTAAGGAGCGGGATTAGATGTTAAACAAGCTCAGACGTAACCTTACATTGTTGAATACTTTTGTCTTAGTGGGGATTTTAATAGCGATTTCCGCTTTTTTGTATTTCACCATGAGGATAAACCTTACAAGTGATGTTGACAGCGAACTTGCGATGGCATCAGAGCAGTTAAGCACCTATATAAACTACTTTGACGAGATAAGCGAAGGGTATCCAAGAGATGTGGAAAAGGATGAAGAGTACAACGATCTGATCCAAAGGCTTCTAAACCAGAACATAACAACAGTGGTGTGGAATGAAAATTTTGATGTGATAAGAAGCTCCATATACCTACAGCTTCCAAATGATATTCTAAGGGATTTGGTTCAATACAACTTTCAGACAGGAAACATTGGAGGGGAAGCGCTAAATTACAAGTATGGTATAATAGATATGAAGGTTTTTACTAACGTCTATGTAAATCAAAGTGGACAGATGAGGGTCGTCCAGACAATCAAAAATATGAATGCCGAAATCGGATTTTTAAACTGGCTTTTGAGGATTCTTATTATTGCAGTGTTTATAGGCATGACTCTATCCTTGGCAGGAGGCTACATAATATCGGGCAGATCCATCATTCCGGTAAAAGAGTCCATAAAAAGGCAGCAGGAATTTGTTGCTAACGTCAGTCACGAGCTGCGCACACCGATAGCTGTGGTACTTACAAACTTGGAAGTAATAAAAACCGCTCCGGAGGAAACAGTGCGTCAGCAGTGGCAATGGTTAGGCAATGCCTACGACGAAACAAAGAGGATGGAAAAGGTGGTAACTGATCTGTTGTTTTTAGCCAAGGTGGATGCGGGACAATTAAACCTTGAAAGAGAAAAGTTCAACCTGGCGTACCTGATAACAGACACAAGTGAAAAGCTGATGCCCCTTGCTGCTAAGAAAAACATAAGCATATACAACAGCATAGACGACAAGATACTCCTTAATGCTGACAGGCTCAAGATGACGCAGCTGGCAATAATATTGATAGATAACAGCATAAAATACAGCACTGAAAACTCGGCAATAACCATATCGTCCAAAGAAGACAAAGGGTTTTTCATACTTAAATTTAAAGATCACGGAATAGGCATAGCTCCCGGTGATATGGAAAAGGTTTATGAAAGGTTCTTTAGAGCGGACAAGGCTAGGTCCAGGGATATGGGAGGAACCGGCTTGGGACTGTCCATTGCAAAATGGATAGCGGACGAACACGACTGGAAGATAGAAATTACAAGCAAACCGGGTAAAGGCACTACGGCCTCGGTTTTCATACCTATGGAACAAATATACTATGAGGAGGAATAGCTTTGAACAGATTAAGACTGCACGGAGAAGAAATCGTAACGGGTCCAGGAAGCTTAAAAAGCTTGGGAGATCTTGACTTTAAGAGGTTCTTTATTATTACGGGTAAATCATCTATGTTCAAAAACGGGACCATTGAAAAAATCGAGAACATCCTAAAGGAAAAAGGTGCAAAGTTTGAGGTTTTCTCGGGTATAGGAGCAAACCCTACTACTGAGGAAATACTCGACGGCTTAAAAAAGATAAACGACTTCTCGCCGGAATGCGTAATTGCTGTAGGCGGGGGCTCGGCAATAGATGCGGCAAAGGTAATAGCCATGATGCACGAATATCCTGAGATTGATTTTGAAAAAGCCAAGACGGATATAATGGATGTTAAGAGAAAAAAGATCTACCTTGTTGCGATACCTTCAACAAGCGGTACAGCTACTGAGGTGACAAGGACAGCGGTGGTTACCTTCAAGGACATCGACCTAAAAATTGGCCTTAAATCATACGGGTTCATTCCGGATTTGGCTATTTTGGACGGAGAGATAACTTTGTCTATGCCAAAGTCTGTTGTTGCACAGACAGGGATGGATGCTATGACTCATGCGGTAGAGTGCTATATAAACCACAAGCTGGAAGATTTCAGCGAGACCTTGTGCATAGGTGCCATAGAGGGGCTGTTTGATTATCTACCCTCATCATATAAAGATGGGGATTTAAACAGCAGGCAAAAGGTTCACAACTACCAGTGCATAGCAGGAACTGCATTTCATAATATCGGTCTCGGGATGGATCACGGGATATCCCATTCATTTGGAGGAAGATTCGGCTATGGACATGGACTGTTAAATGCGGTAGGCCTTCCATTTGTATTAAGGTATAACAGCAAGGATCCGGTTGTGGGCAAAAAGCTTGAAAGACTGGCAAAGAGAATCGGCGTCGATGATTTTGCTGATGCAATTGAAAAGCTTAACGAAACCTTGGATATACCCAAATCCTTCAACGAAATGGGGATAACCGAAGAGGAGTACAAAAATAACTTTGACGAACTCTTAAAGAACAGCATGCTGGGATCAACCAAAACCAACCCGGTTATAATGACTGAGGATGAAATGAAAAAGGTGCTTGATTCCATCTTTTATGGTAAAATATTATTCTGACTAAAAAGAAATTCATCATTAGACCGATGGATTTCTTTTATGTTGATTAAATCGGCAATACTGCAAAATTGGAGGAAATAATGAAGCTTATCGAAGGACTTAATGAAAGACAACAATTAGGGGTACTGGCAACAGACGGACCTGTTTTGATACTGGCGGGAGCCGGATCGGGAAAGACTAGAACGATTATTCATAGAATAGCCTATATCCTAAAGGAAGAAAAGGCAAAGCCGTGGCAGATACTAGCACTGACATTTACAAACAAAGCGGCGGAAGAAATGAGAAGCCGTATACGAGAGATGGACATCGAAGGAACTGAAGACATTTGGATGAGCACATTCCACTCCATGTGCGCAAAGGTACTGCGCTTTCATGCTAACTTGTTGGGGTACGACAGAAACTATGTAATATACGACATGGCTGATGTTAAGACGATTCTTAAAGAAACATTGACAGAGCTTAATCTAGATGAAAAGATGTATCCGGTATCCATGCTGATAGGCAGGATTTCATCCTTAAAGGAAAAAGGGATAATGCCTGCCGATTTCGAAAAGGAAAGCATGGGCGACTACAGAGAAGAAAAGATCTCTTCCATATACAAGCTATATCAAAACAAGTTGGTGTCAAACAATGCCATGGATTTTGATGATCTGCTACTGAATACAGTAAGGCTCTTTGAAGAGAACGAGGAAATTTTGGAGTATTACCAAAAAAAGTTCAAGTATGTTTTAGTCGATGAGTACCAAGACACAAATCCAATACAGTTCAAATT
Organism: Alkalibacter saccharofermentans DSM 14828; assembly: GCF_900128885.1. NCBI lineage: Bacteria > Bacillati > Bacillota > Clostridia > Eubacteriales > Eubacteriaceae > Alkalibacter > Alkalibacter saccharofermentans. Next base: position 10,604 of record NZ_FQTU01000018.1, on the reverse strand, counting down.
GACTGACATGCTTGCAAAAGGCTATAAAAACATCTGCGTATGCGGAGACGACGATCAGAGCATATACGCCTTTAGAGGGGCTGATATAAGAAATATCCTGGAGTTTGAAAAAAACTATCCTGAAGCCAAAGTAATAAAGCTGGAGCAAAATTACAGGTCCACCCCAAACATAATAGAGGCTGCAAACCACGTCATCTGCAATAACGACTATAGAAAAGACAAGAAGATGTGGACGGACCGTAATGCAGGGGACATAATAGAGGTTTATGAACTTAACGACGAAAGAGACGAGAGCAATTATATAACAAACGAAATCCGCAACATGGTTAGAGACGGAAAGTATGATTATAGAGATTTTGCGGTCCTTTATAGAACCAATGCCCAGTCCAGGGTTTTTGAGGAGTCCTTCATGGCAGCAAGGATTCCATACAAGATGGTCGGAGGAACAAAGTTTTATGTAAGGGCGGAAATCAAAGACATCATAGCCTATCTGATAGTCCTAGACAATGGCAAGGACGACTTAAGCCTAAAGAGGATAATTAACACTCCGAAAAGAGGAATAGGTGGAGCTACAATCGATAAGCTGGAGCAGTTTGCCAAATTCAAAGGCTGGCCCCTATACGAAGTCATCAAGAATCTGGATGAAATGGTAGGTCTGTCGGCGGGAGTGATGGGCAAGCTTAGAGATTTTGCGGACTTGATGATTAGATTTGCACAGCTTAAAGAAGAAGTCGGCGTAAGCCAGCTGCTTGAAAGAGTGATAGACGAGTCGGGATATATGGATATGCTGGAAAGCGGTAAGATGCAAAACGCCCAGTCTAGAGCCGAAAACCTTAAAGAGCTTGTATCTGCAGCGGTGGAGTTTGAAAAGAACTCCATGGAAAACGACTTGACATCATTTTTGGAAAACGTGTCACTGTATGCAGAAACGGATAACATCGAAGAAACCGGAGGAGAGGTTCTTTTAATGACTATCCACAATGCAAAAGGCTTGGAGTTTCCAGTGGTGTTTCTTCCCGGAATGGAGGAAGGCATATTTCCTCATGAGAGATCAAAGGACAATGATGTGGAGCTTCAAGAGGAAAGAAGGCTTTGCTACGTAGGAATAACAAGAGCTTGCGACAAGCTTTACATGACTCATGCAAGGTACCGTACCGTGTACGGCAGGCTGAATTACAACATGAAATCCAGGTTCTTGGATGAAATCCCTAATCATTTGGTAAATCTTAATGAAATGGAAAGGGAAACTGTCCAGTCTAAACCAAAAAAAGGAGTTCAGGATCAGACCTTTAGCATGAATAGCCAAATGGGCAGGTTCAAAAAGGCTAATACGGCTTCTTTGCAGCCGAGTTCATCAAAAGGCGATGATGCCAAGGCAGGAGATAAAATAGCTCATAAAATATGGGGCGAAGGAACTGTCATAAACATAAATGGAGATATAGCAACAGTAGCATTTCCACAAATGGGAATCAAAAAAATTGCTCTAAGCATGGCTCCAATCAAAATTTTGCAGGGGTGATCTTAAATGGTCAAGGATCCAAAACAAGAGATAATCGAGCTAGTTGAAGAAATAGAAAAGCACAACAAACTGTACTACGAACAGGATGCTCCCGTGATCGAAGACAGCACCTATGACGATCTTATGAATAGGCTGATAGAGCTTGAGGATAAATACCCCATGCACTCTCTTGATTACTCTCCTACCAAGAGGGTGGGAGGAAAGGCCCTTGAAAAGTTTCAAAAGGTGGTTTTTGACACTCCCAAGCTTAGCTTGGCAAATGCATTTGAAGAAGGTGACCTAATAGCCTTTGACAACAGAGTGAAAAAAGCAGCCGGGGACTTAAGGTATGCCATGGAGTATAAGTTTGACGGACTGACCGTTGTTTTGTTCTATCAAGACGGGGTGTTTGTACGTGGAGCTACGAGAGGAGACGGTGAGGTTGGAGAGGACGTTACCGAAAACCTTAGAACAGTTAAGAACATCCCTTTACGATTAAAGGAGAAGGCCACCTTGGAAGTGAGGGGAGAAGTCTACATTGAAAAAGATGGATTTTTCAAGCTAAACGATGAGCGAAAAAAAATCGGGGAAAACCTCTTTGCTAACCCTCGAAACGCAGCTGCGGGATCTATCCGGCAGCTGGATTCAAAGGCAACGGCAAAAAGACCTTTGGATATTTTTGTTTTCAACCTAGAAAGCTCTCAAGACAGGGAGTTTTCAAGTCACTCAGAAAGTCTCGAATATCTAAAAGCCTTGGGTTTTAAGACGAGCCCTTTAAAACTCGCCAAGACGATGGCTGAGGTGCTTGAATTTTGCAAAAAAGCTGAGGAGGAAAGATCAAAGCTTCCCTACGATATAGACGGCCTGGTCGTAAAGGTGGATGATTTTGAAAAACGGGAAATATTAGGAACAACCGGTAAAAGCCCTAAATGGGCAATCGCATACAAGTTCCCGGCAGAAGTAAAAGAGACCTTGGTGGAGAGCATACAGGTGCAGGTTGGAAGGACCGGTGCCCTAACACCGGTAGCCCATCTTAAGCCTGTGCTGATATCCGGCTCAGTGGTCAGCAGGGCGACCCTGCACAACGAAGACTACATAAGCCAGCGGGACATCAGGGAAGGTGACTGGGTATTTGTAAGAAAAGCGGGAGAAATCATACCGGAAGTCATCAAAGTCAACATGGATAAGAGAGGACCTGAAACTCAGCCTTATGCGCTGCCTAAAAATTGTCCTGAATGCGGAGGACCTACCCATAGAAACGAAGGCGAAGCAGACAGAAAATGCCTCAATGTATCATGCCCTGCCCAGGCAAGAAGGAAAATGGAGCATTTCGTATCCAAAGGGGCGATGAACATAGAGGGGCTCGGTCCCAAGCAGATAAGAAAATTCATTGATCACCATATAATAGAGGAGATAAGCGACATTTACAAGCTGGAAGAAAAAAAGGAGAAGATTCTTTCTTTGGACAACAGCGGAGAAAAGTCATATGAAAAGCTTATAGCTTCAATCGAAGAATCTAAAACCAGGCCGCTATCAAGGCTGATTTATGCCTTGGGAATTCCATTTGTAGGGGAAAAGATATCAAAGGTTCTCGCTTTAAGATATGGTGATATTTATGAGCTTGGAAATGCCAAGGTGGAAGATCTGCTTTCTATTGACGAAATAGGCGAGGTTATAGCGGAAGAGACCAGAGCTTTTTTTGACAACCCGGACAATATGGCCTTGATCAAAAAGCTGCAGATGCTAGGACTTAATACCAGTGAAGAAGCGACATCTGCAGGTGCCACGGCACTTAAAGGCAAGAAATTCGTGCTCACAGGCACTTTGCCTACACTTAAAAGGGATGAAGCCAAAGCTCTAATAGAAAAAAACGGTGGCGCGGTGATCGGATCGGTCAGCAAGAATACTGATTATGTCTTGGCAGGCGAGGCCGCAGGCAGCAAGTTGGATAAGGCGAGAAGCCTGGGAGTGGAGATCATCGACGAAGATGCCTTCAAGGCCATGCTGCAATAATCATTGTAATGCATACCTGTATGAAATATAATATAGTGTAAATTCTAAAGGGAAAAATTCGAAACTGAAGAGGTGATTTTTACATGAAGTTGACCAAGGAAGATGTTATGTACGTGGCAGATCTTGCACGACTTGAATTCAATGAAGAGGAAATCGAAAAATATGTGCACCAGCTGGGGGATATATTAAATTACGAGGAACAGCTAAATGAATTGGACACTACAGGGGTGGAGCCCACTGCCCATGTGCTGCCAATCAAGAATGTCTTGAGAGAAGACGTTCCTGTTCCTTCTTTGGACCGTGAAAAGGCGTTGATGAACGCTCCGGAGAAGGACAAGGGGTGCTTTAAAGTGCCTAAGGTAATAGAATAGGAGGTAATGACAGATGGACAAGATAAGCACCATACATCAGATAAATGATTTGCTTGAAAATTCAGAGATCACATATGAGGAAATAACGACCAAGTATTTGGATAGGATCGAAGCTGTAGAAGGTGAAGTGGACAGCTTTATTAAGGTCATGAAGGAGGAGGCGCTGGAAAGTGCAAGGCAGGCTGATGCTCAAGGAGAAAAGCCTCATTCGCCACTTTTTGGAATACCTTATGGACTAAAGGACAACATCTGCAGCGAAGGCGTAGAAACAACATGTGCTTCTAAAATTCTGAAAGGTTTTATTCCTCCCTACGACGCAACTGTAAGTGAAAAACTTAAGAAGGCAGGAGCAATAGTTTTAGGAAAGACCAACATGGATGAATTTGCCATGGGATCGTCAAATGAAAACTCATCTATTAAAAAGACCTACAATCCATGGGACAAGACCAGAGTGCCGGGAGGCTCAAGCGGCGGATCCGCAGCTTGTGTGGCAGCGGATGAAGTGGTGTTTTCATTGGGTTCAGATACAGGAGGATCCATAAGACAGCCAGCCTCTTTTTGTGGTGTGGTGGGCCTAAAACCCACATATGGCCTGGTTTCCAGATATGGATTGGTGGCATTTGCATCCTCCTTAGATCAAATAGGGCCAATTACCAAGGATGTTACAGACAGCGCCATAGTCCTAAACTATATAGCGGGACACGATGAAAAGGACTCGACATCTGTAAAAAAAGAAACAGAGGATTATACTACATACCTAGATCCAAAGATCAAAGGGATGAAGATAGGAATTGTAAAGGAATATTTTGGTGAAGGGTTAAACCCACAAGTAAAGGAAAGACTAATAGAGGCGATAGAGGTTTACAAAAACCTCGGCGCTGAATTTGTAGATGTTTCCCTTCCGAATTCAAAATATGCACTATCGGCTTACTATATAATATCTTCCGCGGAAGCAAGCTCCAATCTGGCAAGATATGACGGAATAAGATACGGATACAGGGCTGAAGAATTTGACGATTTGCTGGATCTTTATAAAAAGACCAGAAGTCAAGGCTTTGGCGACGAGGTAAAAAGAAGAATCATGCTTGGAACCTATGCCTTAAGCTCAGGATATTATGATGCTTATTACAAAAAAGCGCTACAGGTGAGGACTCTGATTAAAGAGGATTTTGACAATGCATTTAAATCCTGTGATGTGCTTCTTTCTCCTACATGTCCGACGACGGCTTTTAAAATAGGTGAAAAAAGCGAAGACCCTCTTGAGATGTACTTATCAGACATCTACACGGTGCCTGTAAACATAGCCGGGATTCCTGGGATTAGCGTACCTTGCGGTTTTGACGATGAGGGCTTGCCTGTCGGCATGCAGCTTACCGGAAGAGCTTTTGGAGAAAAAGACATCTTGAAGGCGGCATACGCTTTTGAGCAGGCGACGGATTTTCATCATAAAAGAGCGGAGCTATAGGAGGGTATGAAATGGATTATGAAATAGTTATAGGACTTGAGATACATTCGGAGCTAGACACTAAGACCAAGATATTCTGCGGATGCAGCACGGTCTTTGGCGCTGAAGAAAACACCCAGACATGTCCAGTTTGCTTGGGACTGCCGGGAGTTCTTCCCGTATTAAATAAAAAGGTCGTCGAATATGCTGTTAAAGCGGGAATAGCAACAGGCTGTAAAATTGCGGGATACAGCAAAATGGATAGAAAAAATTACTTCTATCCCGACCTTCCCAAGGCTTATCAGATTTCACAGTTCGATTTGCCTATTTGTGAAGATGGCAGCATCGATATTGACTTGGGGGAGTACAAAAAAACCATAGGCATTACAAGAATCCACATAGAAGAGGATGCAGGAAAGCTGATCCACGACGCAGGCTCTGGAACACTGGCCGACAATAACAGATGCGGGGTACCGCTTATCGAAATCGTAACCGAACCGGATATGCGAAGTGCCCAGGAAGCAAGGGTTTTTGCAGAGAAGATAAAATCCATATTGGAGTATACCGAGGTTTCAGATTGCAAGATGCAGGAAGGCTCTCTTCGTTTTGATGTTAACTTGTCAGTAATGAAAAAAGGCGCAAAGGAATTTGGGACGAGAACTGAGATGAAAAATCTAAACTCTTTCAGAGCCTTGGAAAGGGCTGTTGAATATGAGTCGAAAAGACAGATATTCGAGCTTGAGAGAGGAAATAGAATAATTCAGGAAACCAGAAAATGGGATGACGACAAGGCCGAGAGTTTTTCTCTTAGAAGCAAAGAGGAAGCCCACGATTACAGGTATTTCCCAGATCCAGATCTGGTTCCGGTAGTTCTGACGGAGGAGTATATCGACAATATCAGAAGGCATCTGCCAAAGCTTCCCTGGTTGAGAAAAGCGGAATACATGGAGAGATGGCAGCTGTCGGAATACGATGCGAATGTGCTTACTACATCCAAAGATGTCGCTAATTTCTTCGAAAAGACAGTAGAGGTATGCGATGACGCAAAATCTGCGGCGAACTGGTTGATGGGAGACATATCTGCTGCCATGAATGAAAAAAACATAGGGATCAAGGAAATCGGATTCGCGCCGGAAAATCTGGGTGAGCTCATAAACCTGATCAACAAGAATACTATAAGCGGCAGCATCGCTAAAAAAGTTCTAAAGGAAATGTTCGAAACCGGCAAGGAGCCTATGAAAATAGTCGAAGAGAAAAACCTTGGACAAATGAACGATGCATCAGAGCTTAAGAACATGGTGCTTGAAGTCATGAAGGCAAACCCCCAATCTGTGGAAGACCTTAAAGGCGGCAAGGAAAAAGCAATAGGATTTTTGGTAGGACAGATAATGAAACAAACGAAAGGCAAGGCAAATCCCGGAATGGTAAACCAGCTGATCAAGGAGAGCCTGGACCAATTTTAACATAAGGATAAAAGAAGTTTTCGCAGCGTCGGAGGCTTCTTTTTTTTAGCTGATATTGACAAGCCTATGTTTGGAAAAATCAAATGTGTTATAATAATGATAGTTTAGGCATTGGAGTGATGAATATGGAGATAGGAAAGATATCCAACGAACTTTTGGAACAGATTGTTTTTTCAAAGATAAAATACAGGCACCCTGACGTGCTGGTTGGTTCAGGACTGGCTGAGGATTGCAGCCTGGTAAGCTTTAAAGACGAAATTTGCATAGTTTCTACAGATCCCATAACGGCAACTGCCAACAATATTGGCAAGCTTGCAGTGCTTGTTTCAGGAAATGACGTTGCGACCAAGGGAATAAAGCCCTTTGCGATAATGGTGACGCTGTTAATACCACCCGATGCGGAAATCGAGGAAGTAAAAGGGGTAATAGAAGAGATTATTGAAGTATCCAACGATATGGAAGTTGAGCTCATAGGCGGACATACTGAGGTTACAGATGCGGTCAACAGGATAGTAGTAAGCGCTACCAGTCTGGGTAAAGGAAGTCTGGAACAGGTGGTATACGGCAAAGAAGTCTTGCCTGGAGACAAGATCATCATGACAAAATATGCTGCCTGCGAGGGGACGGTGATCTTATACGACGATTTCAGGGAGGATCTTGAAGGGCTGTTGACGGATAAGGACAAGGCCGAGATTGAACTGCTCAGGGGTTCCCTAAGCGTTTGTGACGAGGGTGTCATAGCAGGCGAAAGAGGGGCCAAGTATATGCATGATGTTACTGAAGGTGGAGTCCTGGGAGCGGTTTGGGAAACGGCAAAAAAATTTGGTTTGGGAGCGGTTTTGCACAAAGATGAGGTTCCGGTTCTTGAATCTACTCAAAAGATAGCAGATCGCTTCGGTATAGATCCCCTTAAGTTGATCAGCAGCGGCGTTATGCTCATCGCGGCGGATAATAAAGAAGCGGGTAATATTTTAAAAGGGCTTGAAAATAAAAATATAAACTGCAGAATTATAGGTGAATTCACCAAAGGGGAGTGTAGGCTTCTGTCAAAGACAGGTTCGGAAGAAATCGATCCTCCCCAAAGTGATGATTTATATAAAGCATACAGTTAGGAGATTTAACATGTCGAGAATTGATGGAAGAACAAATGAAGAATTGAGGCAGATTAAGGTTACCAACGACTTTACGATATATGCAGACGGATCCGTACTGATAGAGGCAGGAAACACGAAGGTCATCTGTACGGCGATGGTGGAGGAAAAGGTGCCAATATTTTTAAGAGGAGAAAACAAGGGCTGGGTCACTGCGGAATATAACATGATACCTAGCTCTACCATGATTAGAAAGACCAGAGAGATGAGCCGAGGCAAGGCTGACGGCAGAAATGTGGAGATACAAAGACTTATAGGCAGGACGCTAAGATCTATAGTTGATTTGGAAAAACTAGGAGAAAGAACCCTTTGGATAGACTGTGATGTCATACAGGCAGACGGTGGGACGAGAACCGCATCCATAACCGGCGCTTATATCGCCCTTATTCACGCGCTTGAAAAACTTAAAGCAAAAGGTCTTATTGAGGATATGCCGGTGAAGACATCCGTTGCGGCTGTTAGCGTAGGAATAGTCGGGGGAGTAGCGATGCTTGACTTGTGTTATGAAGAGGATTCAAGGGCCGAGGTCGATATGAATATCATTATGACCGGTAACGGCGAAATAATCGAAATACAGGGAACTGGGGAAGAGAGACCTTTTACCAAGGACGAGTTTGCCAGGCTTATGGAATTGGCTGAGATTGGAATCGAAAAATTGAGCGAAATACAGAAGGATAACGTATAAAAAGTTATGGAGGAATCATGAAAATAGTTTTAGCTACAGGAAATGCGCACAAGAAAATTGAGATAGAAGATATCTTGAAAAACAGGAACATAGAGATATCAACAATGAAGGATGAAGGCATCTTTGTTGATATCGTAGAAGACGGAATTACATTTGAAGAAAACGCACTTATAAAAGCAAGAGCCGTAAAAGCTAATACTGAGAATGCTGTCATGGCAGACGATTCAGGGCTGGAAGTTGAATATTTGAATAACGCTCCCGGGGTTAGATCGGCCAGATTTGCAGGTGAAGATGCTACTGACGCTGAAAACAACGAGAAGCTTTTGAAACTCCTTAAAAACATCCCTAAGGAGGATAGGAGAGCAAGGTTCGTGTGCGTTGTTGCTTTAATAGATGAAGGCGGCAGAGAATACATTTTCAGAGGCGAATGCGAAGGGATTATAGCAAATGAGCTTGCAGGTGAAGGTGGCTTTGGCTATGACCCTCTGTTTTTTGTCGAAAGTGCAGGAAAGACATATGCACAGCTAACATCAGAGGAGAAAAACAAGATAAGCCACAGAGCAATGGCTTTAAAAGAGGCGGGGGAATTAATGAACCGACTCTCAGGAGGTCAAAGATGAAGGTGTTGATATTTAGCGATACTCACGGAAACAATGATAGGATGATGGACATCGCATCTAAAAACCCGGATGCTGGACTTATATTGCATCTGGGGGATAACGTGAGGGATGCCATGAAGCTTAATGAAGACACGCTTGTCAAGGTTTTGTGGGTTAAGGGAAATACGGACCATATAAAAGAAAAGGAAGACTTGATTTTAGATGTGGAAGGATATAAGATATTCTTAACTCATGGGCATTTGTACGGGGTAAAATCAGGGCTTCAAAATCTTTATTACAAGAGCAAGGAGGAAGGCGCGGACATCGCTCTGTTCGGGCATTCCCACATTGCTGTTAACGAAGAAATCGGGGGCATCGTATTTTTAAATCCGGGAAGCATAGGAGACAAAAGGTCCCAAAAATATTATAGCTACGGCGTATTGGAGCTTAAGGACGGGGTCATGGACACTAGGATCGTGTATGTGAAATAGACTGGAAAAATAAAATGAAAAAAATGATATTTTCTATTGACTTGAATTAATATGTACTGTATACTAATGCTTGTCCCTGAGAAACGGGAAAAAGAATTTCAAAATAAGCTTGACATTAACAGCCAAGCGATATAAAATATCTTTTGTTTGCGGGTGTAGCTCAGTGGTAGAGCCCTGGCCTTCCAAGCCAGTCGCGAGGGTTCGATTCCCTTCACCCGCTCCATTTATCAGTTTAATCATGCGCCTGTAGCTCAGTTGGATAGAGCAACGGCCTTCTAAGCCGTGTGCCCGGGGTTCGAATCCCTGCAGGCGCGCCATTTAGATGCGGTGGGTATAGCTCAGCTGGCAGAGCGCCAGATTGTGGTTCTGGATGTCGTGGGTTCAAGTCCCATTATCCACCCCATTATATAAAAATAAACTGTTGGGGTATAGCCAAGTCGGTAAGGCACCAGACTTTGACTCTGGCATGCGTAGGTTCGAGTCCTGCTACCCCAGCCAACAAGACCCATTAGCTCAGTCGGTAGAGCACCTGACTTTTAATCAGGGTGTCCCGCGTTCGAGTCGCGGATGGGTCACCATTAACAATTGAATGCGGATGTGGCGGAACTGGCAGACGCACTAGACTTAGGATCTAGCGCCTTACGGTGTGCAGGTTCGACTCCTGTCATCCGCACCAGAGATTACAACCCTTGAGGAATCAAGGGTTTTTCTTTCGCGTAAAACTGAGAATCTGCAACAGCATAAAAACGACCGGTACGAAAGCTTGCTTTTGGTGCCGGTTGTTTTTATGCTGTTATAGGGCGAAGCCCGCGAGCTCAGACAGCAAAGCTGACTGAGATGCAGATACTATATAGGGCGAAGCCCGCGAGCTCAGACAGCAAAGCTGACT
>NZ_FQTU01000017.1 GCF_900128885.1 Alkalibacter saccharofermentans DSM 14828 | reverse complement strand
TCGTATTATTGGCCTTAATTCATCAGTCTTATTGGGTCTACTTGCCTTATGCTTTTGCTCATTGAAGTCATCCATCTCTATGTATCTTTTCACTGTGCGATAGTTCTTGCCGGTCATTCCACTTATCTGTGCATAAGTTTTTCCTTCTAAAAAGTATAATTCTCGGATATAATTGATTTGAGTAATTGTCAGCACTTCCTTTCCTCCCTACAAGTTTAGTCACTTAATAGGGTATTATTTAAGGTTTGTACTGGCAATTACTTTTTGTATTTTTGGTTGCCATTTATTGCAGTTCTAGATTACCATAAACACGGAAGCGTTATATTAAATACGATTCTTGATAGAGTTTCTTTATCTTTTTCTTTTAATAATCCAATCTGCTTCATTCCATACCCTAGAATTATAATAAGCATGGACAAAACAAACTGGCTGTTAACAGTTTCTATTTCAATCACCTTCCTGTATTGTTATTTGTATGCATTTTGTTTAAGGAACAAACTGTATTATAACATTAAAACCACCTAAAAGCCTGGCACATAATAACTTTTAGGTGGTTTATTTCGGTACGTATTATTATCATATTTGTGCTAATGCCTGGCCAATATCCTCAATTATATCATTTGCATTTTCTAAACCAACAGAAAGTCGAATAAGATCTGGCGCAACACCTGCTTCTTCAAGCTGTCTGTCAGTCAACTGTCGGTGGGTATGACTTGCCGGGTGCAAAAGACATGTCTTGCTGTCTGCTACATGAGTAACTATGGACGCAAGGTTAAGATTATCCATGAAGTCTATGGACTTTTCTCTTCCCCCTTTTATTCCAAATGCCAATACTCCACAAGAACCATTTGATAGGTACTTATTAGCCAGTGCATTATCCACGCTGTCTTCTAATCCAGGATAATTTACCCATGCGATCTTATCGCTTCTATTTAAAAACCTTGCCACAGCCAGCGCATTTTCGCAGTGCTGTCTTATTCTTAGATGTAGCGTTTCCAAGCCCAAATTAATATAAAAAGCATTCTGTGGAGACTGTGATGAACCAAAGTCTCTCATCAATTGAGCCGTAGCTTTCGTTATATACGCCCCTTTTCCAAATTTATTTGTATAAGTTATGCCATGATAGGAGTCATCTGGAGACGTCAGACCAGAAAATTTATCTCCATGAGCATTCCAGTCAAAATTTCCACTATCTACGATGCACCCTCCAACGCTTGCTCCATGTCCATCCATGTACTTCGTTGTTGAGTGAGTAACAATATCAGCTCCCCATTCAAACGGCCTGCAGTTAATCGGAGTAGCAAATGTGTTGTCTACTATAAGCGGAACTCCGTAGAAATGAGCCAGTCTGGCAAACTTTTCAAAATCAAACACGGTAACCGTCGGGTTTGTAATTGTCTCCCCAAAAACTGCTTTAGTATTTGGTTTAAAGTATTTTGTCAGTTCACTTTCAGGTAAATTTTGATCTACAAAAGTGCATTCTATGCCCATCTTTTTCATAGTCACCGCAAAAAGGTTATAGGTGCCTCCGTATATTGCAGATGAAGATATAAAGTGATCTCCTGCTTCACAGATATTGAAGATTGCATAAAAATTTGCAGCTTGGCCTGACGAAGTAAGCATAGCAGCCACTCCACCTTCCAATTCGCAAATTTTTGCCGCCACTGCGTCGTTTGTAGGATTTTGCAGCCTGGTGTAAAAATACCCTTCTGCCTCTAGGTCAAATAGCTTTCCCATTTGCTCACTTGTATCGTATTTAAATGTAGTGCTCTGATAAATAGGAAGCTGCCTTGCTTCTCCTTTTTTTGGCTTCCAACCTTCGTGGATGCACTTTGTTTCTATTCTATGTTTCATTGAACTTCCCCCTGACATTTCAACATTAAGAGTTATTTGATTATTAGTATAAAGCAAACTGGGAATCATTAATAATACAAAAAAACACCCATTAGACATAGCTTAAAGCTATGTCTAATGGGCTCGTCAACTTTTATTTACATTCAATCAATACCTCTTAAGTGCATCCACATATGCTTTGGCATATCTGTTAAGGAGCATGTTCTTTTCCATAGCGCATGTATTCATCTTCCTCAAGACTTTTCGAGACCCTGTTTTCACCGTTTGGCTTTTTCATATCATTCCTGTGCTAACCGGATAACAATTACTGCCTATGACCAAGTTGAAAAGCGTAGTACGATCTCTTACTTTTATTGTTCATAATAGATATTTGAAACCACCTAAACGTTTTATATAATAACTTTTAGGTGGTTGGGTTAATTTTATCTATTTTTGCTTAAATTCTTAGCGATCCACGGAACCCTCTAGCTCCATAATAAGACTCAGCTCCATTGTGGTAGACAAATACGGTATCGTATCGACGATCACAAAACATTGCTCCACCAAGCTTTCGAATATTTTCAGGAGTTTTTATCCAGCTGGAAGTCTTGGTGTCGAAGGTTCCCAGCTTTTGCAAGCCTCTGTACTCTTCTTCTGTTAAAATCTCGATTCCCATATCTTTTGCCATTCCTAAAGCACTGTTTATAGGTTTGTTTTTTTTTCTTGACTCTAAAGCCTCTGGGTCGTAGCAAATGCTTCGTCTTCCTTTTGGGCTTTCTTTTGAGCAATCGACAAAAACGTATTCCCCCGTTGACTTATCATAACCTACAACATCAGGTTCTCCACCGGTTAATTCCATCTCTTTTAAAGATGCAAGCTTCTCTGGACTTTCTTCAAGCTTTTTTTGAATCTCTTTCCATTTAACTTCCTTATGACGATTCATGTTTTTTTCAAACCGTACTTTTAAGACTTCTACCAATTCATTTTCAGTCATGACTTCTCCTCCTAAAGTTCTAAGCTGTTCTCATTAAAAATCGCCTTTACTCTTCTACATATCCTAGAATCATTATCTCATTAAATATTTACGATGACAACACATATAAAAGGCACTCCATATTGGAATGCCTTAAAATGATTATCTAGTTTTTTTCAACTGCCTGCAGCTTGTCCTTATTAAGCATTGCATGTACAAAAGGTATAGCAAACAGCGTAGTGATTACAGCTCCTACCAACCATGCCTTTTTGAATGTAGCTACCCATCCGATAAGGATTCCAACGCCTATGAAATCAGCATCTGAGAAAGTCGTATTTGCATACCCTAGGTCTCCAAGTACCGGAAGAAGAAACAGCGGCAAGAAAGTAATAACCAATCCATTAACAAACGAACCGAAGATTGCACCTCGTCTACCGCCTGTTGCATTTCCAAAAACCCCTGCTGTTGCGCCAACAAAGAAATGTGGCACTACGCCCGGTAAGATCACCATGGGACTCAATGCTGTGTCTCTCAGAAGCACAAGAATCAACATACCAACGACTCCTCCTAGAAATGATGACAGAAAACCTATCAAAACCGCATTTGGCGCAAAAGGAAACACTACCGGACAATCTAGCGCCGGCTTGGCATTTGGCACTAACTTCTCACTGAATCCTTTAAATGCTGGAACGATTTCAGCTATTACTAATCTAACTCCCTGAAGAACTATGTATACCCCTGCTGCAAATGTTATCGCTTGCAACAATGCGTAAATAATGAAGTTTTGTCCACCGGAGAGTGTCTCCGTATAAGCAGGACCTGCAATAATAACAACTATTAAATACATTGCCATCATGGTAAGCGCTATCGATATTGAGCTATCACGCAAGAAGGCAAGTCCTTTAGGGAAGGATGTCTCTTCGGTAGATTTTGAACCCTTGCCTACCAGTTTCCCTATCTTTGCACTCAGTACGTAAGTCAATGTAGAAAAATGTCCAAAAGCGATATCATCATTTCCTGTAATCTTGCGCATCGTAGGCTGTGCGATAGCTGGGAAAAACGCCATGGTAAGTCCTAATGCCATGCCCCCAAACAAGTAGAGTAAAATTCCTTCAAATCCTGCAACAACCAATACTATAGCTATCATTGCAGCCATATATAGTGTATGATGTCCAGTTAAAAATATATACTTCAGCTTTGTGAATCGTGCGATTATAATATTTGCAATCATTCCTACAACCATAATGATTGCCGTTGCTGAACCATACGTACCTAGCGCTTCAGCAACTATCGCTTCATTGTTTGGTACAACCCCCTGCATATTAAAGGCTTCTCCAAATAGTGAACCGAATGGTACGATAGCCCCAACAATAACACCCGCGCCTGCACCTAGAATCAGAAAGCCTAGTACCCCTTTGATAGTGCCACGAACAACATCACTAACACCTTTCTTTTGTGCTAACAGACCTACAAGAATTATTACACCTACCAGTATTGCAGGGGTTCCTAAAAAGTCCGTTATAAATTGAATAAGCATTTCCATAAATATCGTCTCCTTTAATTGTTTTATCTAAACAGTACCTTACCCATTTAACCAAGCCTCAAGTTTTCCCTTTAGCTCATCCTTGTCTAAGATATTGTCAAGTGCTAACACTTCTCCAAAGCGTTTACAGCTATCTTCTAAATCTTTACCACAAACGATCAAGTCTGCTACGCCTGGCCATGCACTGCCTAGGTCCATGTGTTCTACCTCGATGTCGTTAAACCCCAAATCCTTTAAAGCTGTTTGAATATTCATTTCCACCATAAAGCTGCTTCCCAATCCTGAGCCACATATAGCTGCTATTTTTTTCATAACTTTCTCCTCCTCATTTTGAATATCTTTTTATTAAATTCAGTACATCTTCTTTTGATTTACTTGCAAGCATATCATCCATTGAGTTCATAAGAAGTTCGCTGAGTTGACCTAGAGCTTTTAAGTGGGATTCATCATCTGGTGCCGCCAACGTCACTATAAGCTTTGCATTCCGTTCTTTTTCATTTGAAAAGCTTACTGCTTCATCCAAAATTAAAATACTCATCCCAAGTTCGATTACACCATCTTCTGGTCTTGCATGAGATATAGCTACATTGGGTGCTATTACTATGTATGGACCTAAGTCTTTAATGTTTTGAATTACTTTTTTTAAATACCTATCTTCAATATAACCTCCTTCCAACAATGGCTTTGCGCTTTCATAAATAGCTTCTTGGTAGTTGTCTACTTTATCTTTAATTATGATTTTGTCTTCAGTTATTAATTCGTTTAGCATCGGTTGTACCTTCCTTTTGGAAATATTTAAAGAATCCACATGTTTATTTAATTCCTTGTCTACTATTGCAATTATTTTTCTTGCGATATCTTCGTCAAACTCTTTTTCTATCTTTTTGTATACGGTCTGCTTCATCGTCTCTAGGTTAAAGCCTCTTTGGTTCTTATTAAAAATTTTAAACAGTCTATCTCTATCTAGTGCGGTAAGTATTGGAGAAACCATAAGGGTTTTTTGAGCATAATCTTTTATGTCGATTGGCACTGTAGTTATTATATAGTCAACATCATCTGCATAGTCTTTAATTTCATCTAATCTGACAGCATCAATTATTTCGATATTTTCTAGGAGATGCTCAACTTCTTTTCTTAGCAGTTTCGAAGTTGCTATACCGTTTAGACAAACCAGCAAGATTTTTGGAAATGATAGTTCGTTTTTTTCTCTTTTTAGATGTCCTCCAAAATGCATTGCCATATACGCTATGTCATCTTCATTAACTGGGTTGCCAACAATTTCTTCTAGTTCCTTGCAGATTATTTCGCTTATTCTATAAATCGCCTGGTATTCTTCCTTGAGATCTTCCTTTAACTCATTGTCATAAATTATGCCGTATTTATATCTGATCAATGCGCTTTTCATATGAAAATAAAGTCCTTCATACAATATCTTCTCTTCTTTTATATCGATTAGAGTTAGCTCTTTAAACCTTTTTATGATAAAGTTTACTATTTCGTCGATATACTCATCATCACTGCTTTCAAAATCATGGTGTGTATTAACCCTAAGTCCCATAAGTTGAAGGGTTATATATCTTTGTTCTTCGATGGGAAATATGGATTTAAAGTAATGGTTTACCCCTTGAAACTCCGAACTCTCTTCTAATGTTTTTATGTCGCTTTTGTTAAATGTCATCTTCTCAAAATTGTGTTTTTTTATAGTGGCAAGCAACTTTGCTAAAATTTCTTTCGTTGCTGCGACGTATGAAACTGAGTTTTTCTCCTCTACTCTATTTAATAGGCAAAGTATTTTTTTAACTTCCTGATCATCATACACATCAAATCGATTAATTTTAAAAAGGTAGTTGTACGATGAATATGTATACAGAAGAACACTTCGAATACGTATTTGTGTCCCATTTATAAAGTAACCCAAACCCTGTTCGTACTCTAATGTCAAGTTAAAAGTTGCTATCATTTTACGCAGTTCTTTAACATCTGAAATTATCGTATTTCTGCTTACCATGAATAACTCTTCAAAATCGCTTATGCTCAAAAACCTTGTTTTTGTAAGGATCAGCATTATCTCTATTGCGATTCTTTCTTTTTGTGTGTAAACATAAACACCATCCAGCGCATCTTGAATATCATTTTTGAAAAAATCTTTTGTTTCTTCCGGCAATATCACTCCTTCATCTCGCAGGTTTTCAATTGCTGGCAAATCATTGGCAGTCAAATATTCATTAATTTTATTTAATGAATAGTAAATGCTTCTTCTCGAAACCCCTATCAGCTTTGACAAATCGTCAACGCTCAAGGTTTGATAAGTATGTGATAGTAGGTTGAGCATGTAGTAATCTTTGTAATCCAACAATTTGTTTCACCTCTTGTCTTAGATTATAGCTTGTAAACGGTATCCTTGATAAGTCCAAATGGTTGCACGCTTTTTGAGACACCCACTTGTACCCTATCCCAAGACAGTTTTATACTATTTGATTATATTTATCTTTTACCCGCAAAAGCTGAACATAATAAAACTACAATGCTGAGCTATCTTATTAGATCACTTCACATTGTAGTTGGATTTTGAGGTATTCTTTTTTATTGAATGATGTTTCTATATCTCTATTTGGATTTTTTAATTAGAGTTTTGTTTTTACCTCAATGGTAGGCATCTCTACTAATTCAAATGTCGCCGATGCCATTTCTATGTTCTTTGATTCATTTTCGATTTTTTCCAATATTCTTGTGAATAAGAGATCTTTAACCACAACTCGCCTTTTGTAATCAACTACAAACCTCAATGTAAATTCTACCCAGTTGTCATTGGCTATCATAGTCACCATAGGCTGTGTAGTTGCATCTTCTATTAAATATTTTTTTACCATGACATCCCAATAAGATTTTGCCTCATCTGAATAGTTCCCGACAACTTCTTGAGCTACATCATATAAAATTTTCCTTGCCAGCTTATAATCGCTGCCGTATTTAATAGGAATTTTGATTTGATCCCATAAAAAAGGGAAATCAGAAGAATAATTATAAACTGGCTCTTTGAATACAAAACTATTGCCTATTCTTACTATCCTCCCATTATAAAGGTCTCCATCTACCCAGCTGGCTATCTCCATAATGGTCGTACGCAAAATTCCAACATCAATAACATCGCCCTTTATACCTCCCAACAGAACTCTATCGCCGGTTTTATAAATATCACTAGTCAAGATAGTGACCCAACCGGCAATGCTTACAATAATCTCCTGGAGCGCAAATGCTATACCGGCGCCTGCAATCCCCAAAACTACCGTCACTCCTCCTAGGCTATCACTATAAAGAATCATTATAAATACCACGACCGCAAAGTAACCCACAACATTAACGGCTTTCTTTGTTTTATACGAACTGCTTCTGTCTTTAATATACTTGCCCAATCGAGCTCTAATAAGATTTTTTATTACTATGATTATAAAAGCTCCGATTACTGCAACAACAAGTTTTCTTATCGAAGGTTCTTCTATAAATAGCTCCAAATATTTTTCCATGACATTACCCCTTTAAAAACCAATATATATTTAACAAAATTATAATCAAAGAATATTTACCCTTTTTCATGCGCTCTCTATCAAATTTTATTTGTTATTGAGTTTGTGCTGGATTATCCTGTCTTTTATATTTCAAAATACCTCGACTTTCCCATTTTTCAATATATATTTATTGGTCATGGTTATACCACATATTGTGATGACTCTGTAAAATATTTTTATCATATTTTTTTAAATCAAAAAAACAAACCGATCAATTTGACCGGCTTGAACTTATTATCGCTTTTTATTTCTCTTTTTCATCATCTACATCATCAACTGCTGCTTTCAAATTCTCTCTTGCTTCTTCAACTTTACCTTCAGCTTTTTTTTTAAGTTCTTTAGCTTTATCCTTTGCTTTTTCAGTTTTTTCAGCTGTTTCTTCTTTCAACTCATCAGCTTTATCTTTGACTTTTTCTACCTTGTCGTCTATCTCGCCCTTAATTTTTTCGCCTTTTTCAGACAACTCTTCAATTTTATCTTTAGATTTTTCTTTAATGCCCTTAAGCTTGTTCTTGGTTTTTTTCAAAGAATCCTCCGCCCGATCCTTTGCTTTTTCAAATTTATCATCCGCCTTATCTTTTACCTTGTCAACCTTGTCCTCTGTCTTATCAACTATTTTTTCACTTTTGTCTTTTGCTGAACCAAAAATTTTCTTTACGCCGTCTTTTAAACTCATCACAATACCTCCCTTAATAGAATACTATCCTCACATTTGATTTATACCCAATATTTTCAATTCTATCAGTTTGAGCGTAGTATTAAATCTCTTAGATGCTACAATTAACATAATTAATAAAATCTAAAAAAAATGAGATACACATAATGAGCGTTTTTATCTCACTCTCTTTCAAACACAATATTCCTATGCCAGTCTAAATATCTCTTGTTGCCATCAGAAAGTTCATAAATGATTCTTCTATCGACGTTCAACTTATCAATATCTCCATGTAGCTTTTTAGAAATCATGCTCGTTCCTGAGTCTTTAAAAGTTAATAATCCTTTGTCAAATAGCTTATCGTGATTAGGGCACAAAATAAATCCATTATCTGTATCAATTTTCTCAAAATCAAGGCTGTCCTTCCAAGGCTTTATATGGCTTGCAATGAGCAATGAGTAATTTCTAACTCCACACAGCATACACCTGTCATATCTTTCTAATAGCCTGTTTCTAAATTTCTCTTGACCTATCCTCCCCTTTATGATGAACTCTTTTTCTGTTTCTTTAATTCCCAGTTTTTCAGTCTCACTGACCAGGTATTTATACTCATCTTGCAAATCTACCCGGCTGTCGAATGGAATCCCCGTTTCATACTCTATACGTCTGATACATAATTCTTTTGTCATCTCATATACAATCGTGCAATCTTTGGATTTTATATCAATATCAATCCAAAAATATTCACCATCAAATCTGGCATGTCCGTACAAACTGCTGCCACCCCAATATTTCATGGGATTTGATTCAATCAGATGTATAATATATTTTTTATCAAAAAAATCAAAGTACTTTCTCTTACCCGAATCTCCAAATGATAAATCTCGAATTTCCGTATTGTCTGTTAGATATCTATAGAAATCCAATGCTACCTCTTCAGCTTTAACCGGCATGAACCATTTGCTTTTTCCTCTGGAAAGCATGCAAATCAAAAGAATGAGTTTGTATATTTTAACTTGTCCGTGTTGTCTATTAATTTTTGTCGAATTAATTTCATTATACCAAGCTTCATATCCCATAATTCCACCCCAAAACCAGAATCTGAGTCAAGCTTAATATTGGTGCTTGACTATATTCTTGATATTTCTCATTTACAAATACTTAGTAATAGTATAACAAAATTGTATTTGTGTTTTAAATATAATTTTGTTATTTTGGCCCCCTACGAGGTTTATGAAACCGGCAGGTTCGAAAACCTTTATTTATACATATTATAAAACGCCCTAGTCTGACGACTAAGGCGTTTTATAATGGCGTGCCCGAAGGGATTCGAACCCCCGACCTTCTGATTCTAGTTCAATCGTTTTATAGCTTTCTTTATTTCTTCAAAACGTACTGTTATCAAGGCTTTTAGTTTTATAACGTGTTAAATAGTTTTGCATTATTTCGTACACAAGTGGCGATTAAGTGGCTAATTTCAGTGGCGACAAAAATCACTAAAATGGTGAAATGTGCGATTTATTGATTTAAGGCTTATATATGCGTTTTAAGCCTACTTATTCATTTTAAGCCTATTTATATTACTTTTTTATTTTCTCTTTGTTTTGAGCCTCTGAAGGCTTTTAGCAATGTCATTCAAACCATATCAAATTAAAATATGCCTAAGCGGAATCACTTAAGCATATATCCAGCACTTAATTATACTTTTGGTGGCGAATCCATTTTTGGACCCGTCTATTTCAGCATATCGTTTAACGTCATTATGCCCTTTTCCTTTTCCTCTTTCAGCACGTGGGTATATATCTCTGTAGTCTGTATGGAGCTATGACCCAACAACTTTGATACTGTGGTTATAGGTACCCCGTTTTCAATAAGCCTGGTGGCGAATGTATGCCTTAATGCGTGAAACTTCTTGTGCTCTACCCCTACCCTTATTAAAAACCTGGTCCATGATCTGGTAAAATTGCGCTTGTCTATATATGTCCCGGTTAGTGATGGGAAAAGAAGGTTGTTTTCTTCATAAGCAGAACCAAGCTTAAGCTTTTCCTTCTTAACCAGTATGCTAAGCCTTGAAAGCTCTGTTTGCATCGGATTGGGAATAGGCACTTCTCTTACTGAACTTTTTGTTTTTGTCTTGATTACCTTTACCCCATAGTGATAGTTCTTTTCATCACTAAAAGTCTTTACAACGCTTAATGACTTGTTTACATAAACATACCCGTCTTTTACATCGGTCTTTTCAAGTGCCAGTATCTCCCCTAGCCTTAAACCGGTAAACAGTGAAAACAAAGCGACATAGCGCAGCTTCTCATCTTCAAGATTAGCGTGTATGGTCTTTATTTCTTCTTTTGTGAATACTTCTATGTCTCTATCTTCCGAATCGTAATCAGCTTCATTTGTCTTTGGCAGCTTTACCCCTACCGTTGGATCTTTTGATATATAGTCCTCTGACAGTGCAAACTTGAAGAACTTTCTTAATACCTTATGAATATTTTCAACCTGTGATATGGTCTTTCCCTGTGCGATCATGTCATTGTATTGCTTCTGTAGGGTTAACTTTTTTATCAGCTTCACAGGCTGAACGGCTATCTGTGTGCCTTTTATATGATTTCTGTATATACCCTCGTAACGCTCGAATGTAGAGCTTTTAAGCCCCGAAAGCTTCTCGATGTTCCATAGCCAGTTATACAAGGCTCTATCAAGGGATTGGGCGCCCAAATCAGGGTTTATGCCCTCTTCAAGCTCCTTAGCATACTGTTTCTTCTTTGCTTCTGCTTCTCCCTTAGTCTTGCCATAGAAGTTTTTATATAATAATTTGCCCTGTTCGTCTGTGCCAATCTTAAGCCTTGTGCGGTAATAGTCGTTGTTGTTTATGCGGCTGTTTGTTTTTGGTGCTCTGGCCATGGTATCACCTCCGGGTTAGTTATTATTATCCTCTTTTTCCTCTTTAGCGTGAAATGGAACCCATCTAACAGATTTAATTTCTGAAAAATCTTTCTTGTATCTGTATTTGTCGTAAAGATATGCTAACAAATGTTTTGTGTCTTCTCCTTGAATTATTTCTAAAAGAACTTCGCTGCTGACTTCTTCCACACACCCCAGGTATACATATATACTCTTCAAATCGTGCATGGCTTGATTGATTTCTTGATGGTTAATGTTTTTTCTCCTTTGCTGAAGAAGGGATTCGTGTTTTTTCATAAACCTCAATACTTCTTCATACGTTTCTTTGTCGAGCTTACCTTTGAACTCACTTTGAAATCCTTCCAAGGAATCGAAAAAGAAAATTGAATATCCACCGATTATGCGCATATAACTTGTATGTTCGATGACTTCAATGAGTGGAACGTTCAATATAATCGCCATCTTGATGTAAACATGTAACGGCGCCAATGCTCCCAGTTCGTAAAAATACAAATCTTCTGGCTTAATTTCTATGGCATCGGCAAACTCTTCCGCACTCATGCCTAAAGACATCCTTAGCCTTTTGATATTCGGTTCCGATTCATACACGTCGTTTTCAGTCGTTAGGTTTAGAAATTTATTGTAATCAATATCATACCTATGCGCATAATCGTTTATCGCATTTATATCAAGCATGAAGGTGTCGATATTTTGCTTAGCCCCAATCAGGTAATAAAAATCGTCTTGGAAGAAGGATGCTAGTTTTAAAACAACTTCAAGAGATGGATTTTTTTTAACGCCCTTTTCCAACTGCTGGATATACGCGCCAGAAACTCCAACTTCCTTTCCCAACTCTGCTTGAGAAATCTTTCTATTTTCCCTTAATTCTTTCAATCTTTCCTTGATCAAATATATCACCTCAATCTAATAATACCACACAGTTTATATATCGCAATCATTTTTTAAACTACAGCTTATTGTTTTTCTTGACATAACTGTAGTTTGTAATGTATACTTCAAATATAAACTAGAGTTTGTTTGGAGGGAGGGTGAGATTATGGGCAAGTACACAATCAAAGCAAAACGAGTTGAAAGAGGCATCAAACAAATGGATTTATCACAGAGCATTGGAATTTCTCAACAGTATTTATCAAAAATAGAAAAGAACGCAGCTAACCCATCTAGAGATCTAATGATCAAAATTGCCAAAGAACTAGATGCAGACATAAAAGATTTATTCTTCAACGAAACAGAGTAAAGTCTCCGTGAGTCGAAAGGCTATCCGGAGCAATCAGGGGCTAAACTATGCCCAGGGGGTGTGATTATGTCACGTGAACGACAGAGGACAAATAAGAAAAAGAAGCACAGAGAAGAAATGTTTGACCTTAAAGTTAGTGTATCACTTTATACTGATCCAACCCCATATGAAGCAGTTAAAGAAATTATAAATAAAACTAAGAAAAGAGGTAAAACGAGATGAAAGAAAAGAAACTTCTTAGCATCAAAGAAGCTTCCCAAGCTTTTGGGATAGGTACCCAACGCTTACGAGAGCTTGCGAGAGTAGACCCAACCATGCCGATAATTAAAATCGGAACTGTCACAAAACTTAACAGAGACATGATGGATGCCTGGATTGACGAGAGAACAAAGGCAGGCAAAGGGTTATGATAGACGGATTGGGTTTTTTATTCATTACAGTAGGTGCAGCATATGTGTTAAATGAATGGCATTTAGATTATATCGAGGAGCTATTTGCAAGGAGGTGACAGAATGGAGAAAAGTACGGGTTGGGTGTGTTTGCACAGAAAGATGATGGACAATCAGATATTCAAATCAGATAAGTTGTGGAAAATGTACACCTGGTGTTTGCTGAAAGCTACCCATAAGGAAGTTGACCAAGTTGTGGGCAGACAGATTGTCAATCTCAAACCCGGCCAGTTTGTCACCGGAAGGCACTCAGCATCTAAAGAATTAGGCTTTAAATCATCAACAACAAACGACCTATTTAATCAACTTAAGTTCAATAACATCATTAGCATCAATTCCAACAACAAATTTTCAGTTATAACCTTGATAGGGTGGGACATTGAACAAGTTTATCAAGAAGGCACCGTCATCAAGGATAGCATCAGGATTGGCAACAAGTCCGACAACACCTTTGGCACAAACAACAATCTTAACAATCTTAACAATCTTAACAATAAAGATTATGCGCAAATGGCGGAGCAATTATGGAGCATCTACCCCAAGAAAAAAGGCAAAGCTAAAGCAATGGCTAAGATACCTAAGTTGATAAAAGAGTTTAGCTACGAAGAACTAGAAAGAGCTATAAAGAGATACACAGATGAGACCAAGGGCAGAGACACACAATATATCAAGCAAGGAGATACGTTCTTCAATGTCGGTTACGTTGATTACCTAGATGACAACTATCAGCCAACAGAAAGAGAAGAAGAGGACGAAATTATAAAAGAATTCCAAGAAATTAATAAAAAATACGGTTAGGAGGAATGGCGGTTGGATTTAAGCGATAAAACGATTGAGGAAAACATACTGGGAGCACTCTTAACCACTCAACCGAATCTAGATTTTGATTTAAAGTGGTTTACAGACAAAGATACCCTAACAATAGCAAAGGCTATCAAAGATCTACGCAAAGAAGGAATAAAACCTGACTTTGCAACAGTTACCAGGAAAGCAAAAGCAAACGGCAACAGCATATTACCGGCATACATTGGGGAATTGATTTCAAGTACCATGCCAGTAAACATCGAAGGCAACATCAAGACACTTAAAAAAATTCATACTCGCAGAACCACCATCGAGCTTTTAAGGGAAGCCCTAAACAAATTAGCCACAACTGATGAAGACGTTGATTTAATCAACACGGCACTAGCACACAAAATAGACACAGTGACAATCAACGAAGATTACAGCGATGATATCTCAAGTGTGGCAGAACGCTTTGAAAAACGCCTAAAGAGCCATGAGACACCCGAAGAAAGACAAAACTACTTCTACGGCATATATGGCCTTGATAGACTTACAAACGGATTGCACCCTAGCGAATTAACGACTATAGCTGCTAAAAGTGGCATAGGGAAAACAGCCCTCGCATTGCAGGTTGCCGGAAACTTTGAAACAAGGGGCAAGAAGGCACTTTTCATCAGCCGGGAAATGAGCGACACTCAGATACTTGCTAGAATGTTATCTCCCAGGGCAAGACTTGATGCAAGCAAATTTAGGGCAGGCACAAAAATGTCAAGTGACGAATGGGGCTTAACAAGCGAACTTCTTGAAGACATGAAAAAAAAGAAAAACCTGTTCATCAATGATCAGGTCAGCACGGTTACAGGCATCAAAAAAAGAATAAGAGCACTAAAACCCGACTTAGTAATAATTGATTATCTTCAACTCTTAACAGCGGAGACCAACGAAGCCAGCAGAGAAAGAGAAGTGGCCACCATTTCACGAGAAATAAAGATAATGACTCAAGAATTCAAGATTCCAATTATTCAGTTGTCACAGTTGAATGACGAGATGGGCGATCATCGACCAAAGGGCGAAAGGGTTATGAGAGAGTCTAAGGCGATATATCAAAATTCTAACAACGTGATCTACATCCACAAACCTACAGACAGCGAAAAAGCAGAATGGACAAAAGCTAACGAAACAACAACATCAGAGTTTAAAAGCATTAAAAAAGCAAGAAGCGAATTGGTAGAAATAATTCTCGATAAGCAAAGAGATGGAGCGACAGGAAGGTTCTTAAATGTCTATCAAGGTGAATATCTAAGGTTTATTTCACTATCAGATTTCAGGGATAGTTTGAGATAAAAATAAAAAACAAGGGAGATTAGAAAAATGAAAAAACAACTAACAGAAACAGAAAAGGAATTAATTTATCAAATCGAATCACTAAAAGCCATGGACGCATTCAAAACAATCACAGGAAGCACCGAAGAAGCAGAAAAAGAAATTGGTTATCTTGAAGCAGTGATCGAGCAGCTTTACGAATCGGCTGATGCGCTCTTGATTGAAAAAGGCTATACCGATGATGAAGCCGAAGAACTGATTGAAAGCCTAAAGAAAATAAACAACGGCGTACCGTTAGGATTTATACCAAACTGGATAAGTGGCGGCATGAATCTTGATGGTGTTGAACTATTCAGCGAGCAGACAGACGATAACAAACTAGAATTAACTTTCATGTTCAAAGAATCAGGCAATGAACTAAGCAAGTTTATAATCACCAAGGTAATTGAATAGCACCTGGAAGCACTCAAAAGCTTTCAAGCGTTTAAATGCCGATTTAAGCTAAGAACACATGTTCGCTTAATACTTTATCCTATTTATCAATTAATACCCTAATATGGGCGATTATGGGCTTCTCACAGCACTTCAAAACATAAATTAATATGCTAACTTTACCAAAACAGAAAATAAGGAGATTAGAAAAATGAAAAACTTGATACAGGAAATGAAAACAAATCACGTAACATCAAGCGATTTAGCGACTTTTTTAGGCGCGACAAGTGAGGAAATCGAAGCCAAGATAAAAAATCAGACCGTGACCTTCACAGAAGCCATAAAGATACAAGGGAACTTCTTCCCCTATATGAGCATTGAAGCTCTGTTCGGGTGATGTTATGACTGGAAAAACAAATACCCTGACATTTCTTACTTCTTAAAAAAGGGCAAAGAAGTAGTTGACCGAAATCTTGTGGAGTCATATTATTGCCACCTCGTTATATAAATTTCTAAAAAATATTTTAAAAAAAGGAGTAGAAAAAATGGAAACTAAAATAAAATTTGAAGCAAGAAATTCACTAGAGCAAGGTATATTAAAACTAGAGAAAGCCGATTTTATGCTGTCTCACTGGATTGCAGAATATGGGTATTCAAACAATCCCGATTTAAATTTAATTCTTGATTGGACCAAAGACATAAAACATGAAGGCCATACGAGAGAGCGACAGAAAGAATCGGTTAATTGGTTGATTGACTACGATATAATTCTCAACTTTATCGACATAGCAAAAGAATACGTCCGTGATGCAAACGAGATATTAGCCGAAACGGATAAGATCTTAAAGGCATTGCCAATAGAAAACATCAATGAAACCAATAAGGAGATGAACCTCAAATGACAAACTTAAGTAAAAAAGGTATCGTAATAAAAGTTTTCTATGACAGAGGTTATGGATTTGTTGCAGACATGGGCAGCGCAAAATCTTGCTACTTTCATGCTAGTAATTTGATAGATCCAGACACTTTTAATCAAATAGAAAAAGGCGACTTACTCAAATTCATTGGAGCCGAAAGCGACAAGGGACTTGAAGCCTTCCGAATAGAAAAAATAGATGCCGAAGGCATTGGATAATAGATCTGTATATTCCCCAGGGAAATGAGAACCACCTATTTTCCTTAAGGAGGTAGCCCCCTGGGTCGTAAAAAAAACATAGAAAAATTCAGGACCGGCGGGGGTAAATGTCTGTTACTGACCGAGCACTCGCATAAGGGTGTAGTAAAAATTTCATTACCAGTAGCGATAAATCCAAGGATTTAGAAGCTTTAATTAATTCATTTAAGGATAAACAAGCTTTTAACGACATTTAAAGTTATCAATCCATTTTTACCAGGACAAACAATCCGACAGTTTATATTTTAAATATTACATGATTCGAGGTGATAAATTGACCGTTCAAACAAAGGAACAGCTCATAAAAAAAAGAGCATCAGAGGCTTAAAAGGATATTTAAGGACATACCAAAGGACAAGTTAAACACAGTACATCGTTTAATAGAAAATGCTGCATTCATGGCCGTAACACTTCAAGACCTAGCCGAAACAATAAGCCGAGAAGGGGCAACGAGAAGTACCAGAACGGAGCCAACCAGTTTGGAATCAAACGATTTGCTGAAGCTGATTTATATAATACCATGATCAAGAACTACCAAGCGTTAATTAATAAACTTTTAGACATATTGCCAAAAGGTCTAGAGAGTGACCCGGAAGAAGATGCGTTTATGGAGTTCGTGAGAAGTCGTGGAGACTATGACAGAAGAAACAGATAGACCGAGAAATTTTGAACGTGCCCAGGGGTAAATCTTTGGGCATGTATCTTTTTAGTGAGGTGATTATATGACATTGCAAGAATTAGAGCAACTTCCTAAAAGAAGAGAGCGAATAGAAAACCTTAAGGACCAACTGGAAGAGATAAGAGCTAGAACCCTTATATCAAGCAGACCACGCTTAGACAACGTACAGGGAGGGTTCAGGAGCGATAAAACGGGAGATACAGCCACTAAGTGCGCCGATATATCCAAGATGCTGAATGATGAGATAAACGAGTACGCCAAGGCATACAAGGAGATACTGACTTACCTTGACAAGTGCCGAGATAAAGGCTTGATTGATTATGACTTCTACCTACTAGCCTTTGGACGGTTTATCAGATGCAATACCTGGAATGATATTGGCCAGTGGTTAGGGAAAAATCGTTCATCATGCCATAAGCGTTTTAAAAGAGATCTTCACAATATAATCACAGATTGAACAAAAAAACTAAGCCCACATTTGCGTTTTAAGGGCTTTTTTTAATGCCACCCAAGTGTTAATACCTATGAACATCAAGGGCTTATGTGTTTTTATTGATACAAATAATTATTTAATATAAAAGTAAATATTTTCTTATATTCCTTTGTTTTTTTGTTATAATTAAAAATATATAAAACTAAAATTAAAGGAGATGAATCAAATGAGTGAAAGATGCAAGGGATCTTCCCTGATGAACATAATCCCAAATTATACAGTTATTGATATCGAGACAACCGGGCTAGATCCACGATATGATGAAATTATTGAGTTAGCTGCCGTTAAAGTTCGTGACTTCCAGGTGGTCGATGAATTTCAAGCATTAATTGAACCCACATTTCCAATTGATGAGTTTATTACCCAAAAAACAGGAATCACAAACGAAATGTTAAAAGGCCAACCAATAATCGAAGCGATGATCCCTGAGTTTTTAAACTTTATCGGTGATGATATTGTCGTAGGACACAATGTCAATTTCGATATCAATTTTGTTTATGATAATAGTAAACACATTAAAGAATTTGACAACGACTTCATCGACAATCTGCGACTGGTACGAAAAATCTATCCTGAATTTGAAAACCATCGACTAGATACTGTTATGAAATATCTTGAAGTTGACCCAAGAACCATTCACAGAGCCCTAAACGATTGCCATGTTACAAATGAGTGCTTTATAAAAACGGTGCGCAAAATTGAAAGTGAAGGTATCGACTTAAGAAAAACTTCCTGTAAGCCACGTAAGTCAAATTCAAAAATAAATCTTGCAACACTTGAGCCTTTATCCCCTGATCAAATCAGCTCTGATCATATTTGTTATGATAAATATTTTTGCTTCACTGGATCTCTTGAAAATTTCACGAGAAAAGAAGCTGCGCAAATAGTTGTAAACATGGGTGGGATTGCACAAAACAATGTGAACAAGCAAACGAATTATTTGATTCTTGGTAATTTTGATTATTCCAAAATAAAAGATGACAAAAGTATAAAACTTAAAAAGGCTGAAAGCTTATATTTGAGTGGTCATGAAATTCAAATATTAAGTGAAAATGTCTTTTTGGATATAATCAAGGACAATTGAGAATATAATCAAGCTTTATGTTCCAAACGAACAAACACGACTAGTAAAGCTTGAATATAGGCAAATATGAGGCTCTCACGATATATCAAGAGGCAAAAGATAGCGCAAAACAGATTAACCAGAGGTATTGAATCCGTTCAATGTCGAATTTTCGACATTCAGCTATCATTGTACAAACATTCCCATTGAAACCAGAAAGACCTTCATAGCTAAATGACATAGCCTGAAAACAACGTGGCAAAAGTACCACATTAAGAACAGCCGAGCGCAAAATTGAGCCCGCCGACTATAGGCCCTTTATTCGTCAAATAGTGGCTAAATAGTTAATTCCATATTCTTCCGTGGCTAAAAAGTGGCTAATTGCATAAAAAAACAGGACCCGAAAGTCCTGAAACCCTTGCTAATGGCGTGCCCGAAGGGATTCGAACCCCCGACCTTCTGATTCGTAGTCAGACACTCTATCCAGCTGAGCTACGGGCACATCATTATGTATTATACCATAAATTGTTTTGATTAGAAGAAAAACTTTAGTTTTTTATTCTCTAAACTTTATCCTGCCATCTTCCATGGAATCTACAATAGCAAGGGACTTTAGGTCTATTCCTCTGCCTCTAATATCGTCTCCTCCACCTTGGAAGCCCTTTTCGATGACTATCCCCACACCTGCAAGTTTCGCTCCTGCCTGGTTCAAGATATCTTCAAGGCCGAGCATCGCTTTTCCATTGGCTAGAAAATCGTCTATTACCAGGACATTTTCTCCTGCTTTTAAGTATTTTTTCGATACCATCACCTTGTAGCTTTTTTTCTTGGTAAATGAATATACTTCACTATAATAGATATCTTTATCTAAGTTTAAAGATTCTGTTTTTTTGGCAAAGACTACCGGCACGCAATTAAAGTGCTGAGCCACTAGGCATGCAAGTCCTATTCCCGATGCTTCTATTGTAAGAATCTTATCAATCTTCTTGTCTTTAAAGTGTTCTTTAAAAGCCTTTCCTATCTCGTTGAAAAGCTCCACGTCTATCTGGTGATTCAAAAAGGAATCTACCTTGAGGATGTCATTGCCCAAGACGACTCCATCCTCAAGGATTCTATTTTTAAGCGTCTCCATCTTAGTAAGCCCTTGCAAAGTACGCCATTTGGTCAGCCTTTTCGCCACAGCATACACATTTTCCTTCTCCAATGGTCTCTTGATCAAAAGGCACGCATCTAAGTGTCGCTCCTGTAGCTTCTTTGATATTATCCTCGCACTCGCGGCTCCCACACCACATGGCCTTAACAAATCCCGGAGTTTCGGCGATGTTTTTCTTGAACTCCTCCATATCTACTGCCGTTGTGGTCTTTTCTTCTCTCATATTAAGTGCCTTTTGGAACAGGTTGTCTTGGATCTCATCCAGCAGTCTTTCTACTTCTGAACTTACATCTTCAAGCGCAACTTGGATCTTTTCTCCAGTATCTCTCCTTGCAAGGACGCATTGTCCATTTTCGATGTCCTTTGGTCCAATCTCAAGCCTGATGGGTACACCTTTCATCTCCCATTGATTGAACTTCCAGCCAGGTGAATAACCATCCATGTCGTCTATCTCAGCCCTGAAGCTCTCTTTAAGTCCATCAAATACTTCCCATGCTTTGTCAAGCACGCCTTCCTTATGCTGAGCAATCGGAATGACCACTATCTGTGTAGGCGCGATTTTAGGCGGCATCACAAGACCGTTGTCGTCTCCGTGAACCATGATAAGCGCACCGATAAGCCTTGTAGAAATACCCCATGAAGTATGATATGGATAAGCTTGGTTATTGTCCCTATCAAGATAAGTTATGTCGAATGCCTTGGTAAAATGCTGGCCAAGATTGTGGCTGGTTCCTGACTGAAGTGCCTGTCCATCGTGCATCAAGGCTTCCATGGTGTATGTCGCATAAGCTCCCGCAAATTTTTCCTTTTCGCTTTTTTTGCCTACTACCATAGGAATAGCAAGGTGTTTTTCAGCAACGTCTCTGTATATCTCAAGCATCTGCATAGTTTCTTCCTGTGCTTCATCGTATGTCTCGTGAAGAGTGTGCCCTTCCTGCCATAAAAACTCAGATGTTCTTAGGAAAGGTCTGGTAGTCTTTTCCCACCTTACCACGCTGCACCATTGATTGAATAAGTACGGCAGCTGTCTGTAAGTATTCAACCACTTGGAGTACATGCTGCATATAATCGTCTCTGATGTTGGTCTTATGCAAAGTCTTTCTCCAAGCTCTTTGTCCCCACCGTGGGTAACCCAGGCAACTTCAGGGGCAAATCCTTCTACGTGCTCTGCTTCCTTCTTTAAAAGACTCTCTGGAATAAGAAGAGGAAAATACATGTTTTTATGCCCTGTCTCCTTAAACCTCTTATCATATTCCTTTTGAATATTTTCCCATATAGCATATCCATAAGGCCTTATTACCATGAACCCTTTTACTGGTGAATAATCTACCAGCTCTGTTTTTGAAATTACATCTGTATACCACTGCGCAAAATCCTGATCCATAGGCGTAATGGCTTCAACTTTTTGTTTCTTGCCCATTTTATAAATCCTCCTTCAATAAAATAAAAAAACTCCCATCCAACAAAGGACGGAAGATTATCCGCGGTACCACCTTAATTAACACTTAAATGTGTTCTGCTCATCTTTATAACGCAAAGCTGCGGCATGTTTCCATGCGGCTCCAAGGCGGGTTCGACAATCTAAAATACGGATTTTCCAGCAACATCCGCTCTCTGTAAATTTAGTTTTTCATCTAATATTCCTTTTCAACGCCAAGTATTCAATTAAGCTCTATTATAAAAAACCTTTAGGCTCATGTCAATCGATTTATACTTCAAAGGACACTCGTTAACCTCTTCTAGTTTTTAGGTTGACACCAATGTTTTGATAGTCTATAATTATCTTAAATCAAAAAGGAGTGAACCTAATTGGAGACAAACAGACTAAACGCAAGAACCATGATATACTGCGCCATCTTTTCAGCACTTATAATAGTTGGAGCCCTAACTAGAGTTCCTGTACCCATGATACCTTTTACCCTGCAGTTCATGTTTACCAACCTGGCAGGGATGATGCTTGGACCAATATACGGGGCTTTATCCGTAACCATTTATGTGATTCTGGGTCTTATTGGTCTTCCCGTATTTGCAAACGGCGGAGGCATCGGTTATATATTCCAGCCTACCTTCGGTTATCTGCTTGCCTTTATCCTGGCAGCATATGTGGCAGGTAAGATGACCCGGAAAGAAGAAAACAGAAACCTATTAGGATATATAAAAGCAAGCATCACAGGCTTACTAATAGTATACGTTTTAGGATTTGTTTACTACTACTTACTTGCAAGTTTTGTTTTAGGCCTAAACGTCAATCCATCAGTGCTATTTTTGCACGCATTCTTACTGCCTTTGCCTGGAGATATTCTCTCTTGCTTCTTGGGAAGCGTTCTGGCTCTTAGGGTTCCAATGGTTAGAAGAAGCCTTGATACAGTTTAAGTCAAGGGCGCCGGTTTTTAGCTGCCGGCGCCTTTTTTTTGGTCCAAAAACTCGTCTATCTCATCGTCATTTTCATTTGCTATCCAGTAGCTTGTTCCATTTATCATCTGAGATCTCCCAGAAACCGTATAGTAAGTCACAGCGCCTTCCGGAAGCTGATTGAAGTAAGTAGCAAGAGCAATCATGTGCCTTGACGAGAGGTTTGTCTCTATGCCTGATCTGTAGTTTAGGATAATCCTGGCTGCCTCTATCATCTGATTGTTTTGCCTCAGCTGTTTATACATCGAGGATGTGAAGTTTTGAACCCGTAATATCCTGTCTATATCACCTCTTGGAGTCTTTCTCCACTGAATGTAGAGCATGGCTTCATCTCCGTTTAATACCTGTTCTCCTTTGTTGATCTCTATCCCTCTGCGGGCATCTCTCATATTTACATCAACATCTACCTTCACTCCGCCAATGTCGTCAACTATTCCCGGAACTGGATCCATCTTGATGGCAAAGTAATAGTCTATTTTTATATCCTCCAAGAAATTTTCAAGAGCCTCTGCACTTGCCTGGGGACCGTAGCCGTTTAAGCTGCCAAAAGCATATGCGTGTCCCAACTTGTCCATCCTATCTCTAATCGGAAGATACGCGTATGTATCTCTCGGTATGCTGAGCACTTTTATCCAGTTGTTATCAAGATCCATCCTTGCTATTACTATTACATCTGAGCGGTATATGCCTATATTTCTGTCCTCTGATTCGTCTATGCCCAGCATCATCAGTGTTATCGTATTTGAAGATGTATTCAAATCATCAATGTAACTGCCTTCATCTTCCAGGCTCTGTTCCTGTTTCGGTGCTTTTTCATTTTCTGCTTTTTCGTCATCTGGCTTATCGTTAGGAGCTTGAGCAGTATTTTCATCTCCTGTTTCCGGTACCAAAACGTTTTGATAATCCGTTGAATCGTAAATGTACTTGATTGAAGCTCCCAATGCAAATATCAACACTATTACAATGATTATGAGCAGCTTCCTTTTTTTCATTAAAATCATCCGCTTTCTTCAGGTGACTTTCGTATTTAATATATACCCTTTTTTAGCGTGATTTTAACGAGTTCAGCTTATTCAAGCATATTATAATTTGTTCCAACAGGGTGATCACCACTTATTCTATCAAAATAGTTACCATCAATAACGGTCTCACTTAAATTACCACCATTAAGTCGAATGGGAACGTATGAAGACGTTCCTTGAATTTGATTGCCTTTTATAACTACATTTATTGCGTCCGGATTATTTAGGTATATCCCAGATCTTGAGATTCCCGTGAGTTTATTGTCCACAAAAGATATGTTTTCCATTTCGTGGCTGTATCCATCGTTCCATCCTCCTATGGCCAAGCCCCAGCTGCAGTAGGATATATCGTTATTTCTAACAACTACGTCCCTTAGATATCCTCCCTTTTCATTTGCCAGGGTGATACCCTGTCCGCAGCTGTATATTATGTTGTCATACACCTCTATATCTTTCTGCTCCCCTTCATATGAATCTATGTATATTCCTATCTTAGGTATATTGTAGACCTCGTTGCCATAAATCTTTCCATAAGAGGAACCGTTCTTGGCATCTATCGCCTCTCCTCCTCTACCTGGGACATCGTTGGTAAAATTAAATACTTTATTGTTTTTTATTTCGAAGTAATCCACATTATCCAAGGATATTCCCTCTTGTGAGCCTGATGTGTTGATGCTTGCTCTTTCTATTGAATTGCCTTCTATGATTATATTTTCTGCATTCATAAATATTATTCCTGAGGCTTGAGTATTGTAGGTGGAGCAGTTTAGTATTTCAACATAACTTGATCCCTTGTCATCTGTAGTAGATCCAAACCCCGCCCATCTGGAGTTAATTACCCTTATGCCTTCAATTCTTAAATAGCTTTGAGTATTTATGTCAAAGAGGCTGCTCCAGTTATATCCCCAGTCTATTCCTTCACCGTCAACTACAACTGTTTCGTCCTGATAATTTGAAATAGTTATATAATTGTCCACTTCTCCTGACGTGCTCACTGTTACCGCTTCATTATAAACCCCTTCCCTTAAGTAGACCGTATCTCCTGCCACCATGTTTTCTGATGCTTTTTGGATGGTTCTCCACGGCTCGTCAAAAGTACCAGGGCTTTCATCATTCCCTTGAGTGGAAACATAATAAACGTTTTGTTCCTCCTCAACGTCCAAATTACAGCCAAGGAATAAAACAGGTATAACCAACAAAACCATAGCAGCAAGCATTTTTATACGTTTCATTTTATCAGCGCCTCTTTCCATAAAAATATACGCAACAAGCCCCAAAATTGTCGGATGTTCTTAACCTACAATTTGGGGCTTTGCTTAACAATTTATATTCTTATTATACTACACTTTACCATTTTTTATTGACAATCTTGTAATTAATGCCCATGATGCTTTAAAAAATGATTAATTAATTGTGTTCCCTTCAATAGTGGTCTCTGATTCAATTCCTCCGTCCATTACTATGGTTCCACCAGTTAATCTGTTTCCTGTAATAAAGATTCTTTTTGCATCTGGATTGTTCAAACGAATGTTCCCACCAGATATGGTGTTATTATAAAATTTTATATTGTCCATAGGACTTCTGTAATTATAATCCCAGCCTGCAACAGTGTATCCAACTCTGCAGTTTCTAATGGTATTGTTGTATATGTTTACGTTTCTCAGTGTTCCGCCCTTTTCAGACGCTACGGTTATTCCCTGTCCACAGTTGTATATGTTGTTTCCGTACACTTCGATATTGCTTGAGGTCTTGCTGTAAGAATCTATGTATATTCCGATCTTTGCGATGTCGTGGACTGTATTGTTGTATATCTTTCCGTTTGAAGACCCTTCCTTTGCGTCAATCCCCTCACCGCCAGCTCCCTGGACGCTGTTGGTTATGTTAAATACCCTGTTGTTTCTGATTACGAAGCCATTCACATTTGAAAATGAAATCGCTTCTTGAGAACCAGATGCCGTGCAAGCCTTTTCTACTGAATTTCCGTCAACTGTAATATTTGTTGCAGTATAAAATGCTATTCCCGACGCCCTCGTATTGGATGTAGAGCAGTTTATTACCTGAATATAGTTGGAGTTAGACTCTACCCTGGTGGAGCCTATTCCCGCCCATCTGGAATTGATCACCCTTAGGCCTTCAAGCCTTATGTAGCTCTTGGAATTAATGTTCACGAGGCTGTTCCAGTTGTATCCCCAGTCGATTCCTTTTCCGTCTACGACCGGCTTTTCACCTGGATAGTTTCTAAATGTAATATAGTTGCCGCTTGTCCCTGAGGTTTGCATGTCCACCTTTTCGTTGTAGGTGCCGCCTCTGATATAGACTGTATCCCCAGCTTTAACTGTATTTGCAGCCTTCTGTATGGTCCTAAATGGCTGTTGCTGTGTACCAGGATTTGAATCGTTCCCGCTAGTCGCTACAAAATATGCTCCTGCTACCAGTTTGACGCTGGTATCTCCTCTTGTTGCTTCGACACTACTTGTTGTCGATTCAGTCTTTGGAGCTGCTGTTTCAGTTTTAGTCGCGGTGCTTTGAGTACTTGTGCTGCTGCTTTTTGAAGCTGTTGATGTGTTTGCCGTTGACGTGCTTGTGGATGAAGTGCTTGTTGATTTGGAAGCTGAAGATTCAGTGCTTGCAACTGATTTTTCTGCATCTTTTTTGTCACTTGCTTCAACCTTTTTTTCTGCTTCTTTTTCTTCTTCTTGTTTTTCCGTCTCTTCTTCTGCATCATTGATTTTTTCAGATGCCGGCTTGTCTTCGTTTGCTATAGTGTTATCGCTTTGACTTATACTAGTGTCTGCGCTGTCGTCTGTGTCTAACCATTGTCCCGGATTCGCAAATGCTGCTCCGACCATGACAAAGAGTATAATCATACTGATTCCGACAAAAATAAAGCTTTTGTTGTTCTTTTTCATTGCTTTGTTTCCCTCTACTTTCTTTTTTCAACAGAGTGCCTGATGGATTCCAAACAAAAAAACCCCTTTTGGTAGCTGGCTGCCATTTTACAGGCCCTATAGCTTTGCGCCCCTTTCTTTCGGAAGGTCTGCCATTATCATTTGAAGTTTAATTTGTTTTAAATTAACTGGGAATGCTTCGTTCAGACAAACTGTCGCTTACTAAAAGGTCCAATATCTCTAAAACCTTTATTTTTCATGATGTTATCACAGCTGTTTTCCCATGTCAACATTAAGTTTTATCTGAATTTATTGCTTTCGAACTAAGTTTGTGTACCCATTATTTACAATTTATGTTTTTTGGTTCATCGTCCACATTTACCTTCATCGGATACCATATTGCCGGAGACGAAACCTTTCTCATAGTCCCTTAAATTTAGGTTTTTTTTGCTCTTTCCGCCGCTGTTTATTACAACACCTGCGATGTGGGCACCTATCTTTTCAAGTTTGTCCTTTACATCCTCAAGGCTTTTAAGTGACGTCTTGGCTTTTTTTACAACCAGGATGGTCGAATCCACGTTTGAGGCGATTATTGCCGCATCAAAGTAGTCTTCTATTGCAGGAGAATCAAATATAACTATACTATAGACCCTCTCAGTCTCATCGACAAACCGTGAAAACCTGTTGCCCATAAGAAGTGCTATGGGATTTTTATTGTCACACCCCGATGAAATATAATGCAGATTATCCGTATCTGTCTCAAGCAAGGCATCTTCCATAGAGCATTTACCCAACAGAATATCACTAAGTCCCATATTTCCCTTGTTCTTTATTTTTTTCGCAGCTAAAGGCTTTCTCATGTCTCCATCCACAAGCAGAGTCTTAAAGCCTGAAGATGCCATAGTCTTAGCCAACCCGTATGCTATGCTCGTTTTCCCCTCTGCCCGGCTGCAGCTTGTCATGACGTAGCTCGTGGTCTTTCTGCTATCTTCTTCCTTGGCAAGCTTTAAATTTACCGCTAGCACCTCGTATGCACTAGTTACTGCTCTGTTTATTTTATGTGAGCTGAGTGCTTTATTTCCCCCCATAGCCAAAATCCCCTTCATCAGTATTGTGTCTTGGTATAGTTCCCATCACTCTAAAACCCAAACCTTCCACTAGATCTTCTTCGAAATATACTTTTGGATTAAAATATTCCATTACGTATAATGCGCTAAATGACAATACCGAACCTGCTATCATGCCTAGGATCATAAATGCCACCCCATAATTTCTTTCCGGTTCGATAGGTACTATTGCCTCATCAAGTATGCCGACGTTTTCTGTATTGATAATGCTTCTAATAACCGTCGAAAAAGTCCTAGCCATGGAATTTGCTACAATCGCAGCCTTTTCCGGATCTTTGTCCTTCGCGTTGATATAAAATATATTTGAATCTATGCTGCTTGATATTGCGGTTTTTTCGAGTATTTCTTTTTCCGTCAGATTATACTGCCCAAGCTCCTCTATTACAGCTGAGATAACCCTCCTGCTGTGGATTACCTCCCTAAACTGGTTTAATACCTCCCGACTAAGCTGAATGTCGTAAAACTCCAATGTTTGTCCTTCTTCTCTTATTCTTTCCAGATCCATTGAATAAAGGGTTACTTCGGCTTTATATGTTGGAGGAGTATACGAAATCATCAAACCGGCCAGAACCCCTCCTACTAAGAAGGCAAAGGCCATGACCCACCACTTGCTTTTTAGAACTCCTATCAATCTTCTTATACTCAAAGCCGATCACCCTTCCTGTGGACACACCATCTTTAATTTACTTATACCTCTCAAAGAGTTATTCAAAACACAACTTGTCTACCGCGGAAAAACTTTATCGCCTTACCAGTTCCTTGATTCTAACAAAGATTTCGAGCATCACCTTTCTATCAAAGATAAAGCTTATCACCAGGGTAACAATACCACACCAAGCGGCCACTGCAAAAGCATCACGCACCCACCCTCCGTATGTTGACGGGTCTATAGTCATGCCAAGCCTAAATGGCAGGATAGAAACAGCTATCACTACAAACATTCTTACGACTCTAATATACGTAGTTTTAGGGGCTGTATCCAGTACTGCTTTTTTCACTACATCTATAAGACCATAAACCCAGTAAGATGCGGATATTATCATGGCCAAAAGAACTCCTGTCATTTCCCAAAACTGAACTAAAACAGCTCCTGTTGTAATTATCAATACTATCTGCCAAATGTTTACCCTTCTCGTTTCCCTGTAAAGACCCGATGAGTTTATAAGCGCCGTGTATGGAATCCTAACGTTAAACAATACTCCCCAGGTAACAAACAGATATCCGTAGACATTGCTGGCATAATCGATGTCTGTGACTCCCTGGGTATACAGCTCTACAAAAGAGTCGATAAGAATTAAAGCGCAGGCATATAAAAAAGCAGTGACGGCAAAAATAAAAAATTCGAACTGGGTCTGCACCCTCTTTAGCTTGTCCATTTCCTTGTTTGCCACAATATTTCCAAATGAAGCGGAAACTCCCGCTGTAAATATGGATGTTATTGCTATCAGTCCTGAAAACACCAGATTGTATATTGCAAAGACGCTTGCAATTTTCAGAGATGCGAATATCGAAATTAGCACTACCGGCACGGAAGTATTTATGCTGACGCTTAGCTGCATTATAAGTGCGTCCCATCTGCGCTTCAAGTACTTGCTGTCTGCCGGCTCTTTATATGTTATATAAGGGTAGTTCCTCTTTACATATGCAAGAAGCATCACAGCCCTTAGGATAAATGATACCAAGGGAACCGTTCTTACCCAAACCACGTAAGCTTCTATGGATATCATGTACGCCGTCAAAGCAAAGTTTACGATGTAAGCAATGGATAGCACTATGGATATTACATATTCCTTTTGATCAGCTACTAAAAGAACACGGTACTTTGCCATGGTAAAAAACTCTAAGGCACCGAAGGCTCCAATGACAATTACAAGCAGGGATATCGTTAACAAATCCGTGCTCTCGCTGCTTACTATAAAAGGATATATAAACGAGAGCCCTACGACCAAGGCAAAGTACACCCCGCTGGCCTTCAGGTAGGATCTTCTGGCTAATGTGACTATGCCGTCTACCTCTCTCAAGCTGCCTTTTGCCAATGGCTTGTAGAGAGCATAAATCAAAGCCGTTCCCAGGCCTGCTTCAACATAGCTAAAATATGCTACAAACTGTATGATGGATGTTACCAAGCCGTTTAATTCGGAGCCGTAAGTGGTAAGAAACATCCTCGTTAGTATCAGTCCCCCGGCAATCGTAAAAACCTGGAGGGTCGCAAAGGTAACTGAATTGTATATGAACCTTTTTGTCCTCAATGCCTCCAACCCCTTTTAAAGTTCATAGACGTCATAAACCGGTTTTCTCTCCTCAATGGGAGGCAGCTTCATGTAGTCTCCGTAAGTTGTTTTTAGATAACTGTCCCAGTCATGAGGCACATAATATTTTTCTCCTTCAAATTCCATCAGTACAGGGTCTCCAAAGGTGCTGCGAAGATGAGTACCCCTGTCGTATCCGTATTTGATTGCTGTTTGGCAAACATATTCTGTCTCCTCATCAATGTTATATTTTGTCATCTCCTTTTCCCTGTTTCTTTGAAAGAAGGAAAGGGAAAGAGGAATCATAAATAATTGTATTATTTTTTTTGCGATAAGCTTGCTGTTTAAGATTCCCTTGTCATATACGATACAAAGCTTATAAATCATCAGCTTGTCTATCATCTCCAACCGTTTCTTTTGCTTGTCTCTCAACACCAATTCATTTGGTATGTTGTCAAGGGAAAAAACATCTAAGTAGGCTCCTTTGTTAAATTTAAGGTGCCTGAAAAAATGCTCGCAGACATAAGT
Source organism: Alkalibacter saccharofermentans DSM 14828 (assembly GCF_900128885.1). Lineage (NCBI taxonomy): Bacteria > Bacillati > Bacillota > Clostridia > Eubacteriales > Eubacteriaceae > Alkalibacter > Alkalibacter saccharofermentans. Next base: position 20,028 of record NZ_FQTU01000017.1, on the reverse strand, counting down.
GCCCTGAACGCACAGCCTGCTGATGGGAGGGCTGAAATCAACATCAGTATGGTAATTTTGCAAAAAATACTTGCCGCTCAGTTCGTATTCGCACACAGACAAGAATTTATCATAGTCTGATCTCATCATGGCCAAATCGATGTCTGCATCCCAAGGGACAAATCCCTTATGCCTGACAGCGCCTATCAGCGAACCCCCAACCATATAATACTTAATATCGTATTTTAAGCATATTCGGTGAACTTCCTTTAAAGCTTCTAAGAGTATCTGGTGCAGTCTATCTATATCGAGTTTTTTCATTGTCATCCACTCCGCCTCCTAGTTGTTTCCGTTGGTTTTAATCAAATCTCCAAGCTCCACAGTTGTCAAGAATTCTATATCCGGCCATTTCTCCAAAACCTTTTCAAACAGATTGCTCAGGAGCCCCAGGTTTTTTTCTCTGTTGTTTTCATGTATAAACCCCATGTAGTTGAGCCTGTGAGTGCTAACAGTCGCAGGCTTTTTATACTTGAATGCATGCTCGATTTCCTCAATACACCTCTCAACCCAATCGTAATCCGGATTCCACGCCGGCTCAAAGTCGCAATTTCTCACAAGGTATATCTGGCCTCTTTTATTTTTTTGCCCAATGCAATGCCTTCTTTCATCGTAAAAAGAACCCTGTTTTTCTGGCCTTGGAACCAGCTGAACCCTTCCGCCCTGAATAAACTCTATACCAAGCTTAAACAGCTCCTCTTCCAGATCATCATCCCATACGTAGCAAGAGGCTATAAAAGATTTTGATTTAAACCCGAATATGTCTTCAAAAAGTTCCAGGCCCTCCTTTAGAACACTTGGCATATATGACGCGTCCTCATTATTTGATAAATTAAAGGAATCCATGTAGGCAAACTTGTTGTCCTTATCAAAGGAGCTGGCAGTGCTTATCATATTATAGTCAAAGGCTCTTCTAACTTCATCTTTACCGGATTTCAAGTCTCTCATCCACCTTGGTACGTTTAAGTGTTCCCTACAGTGAAATTGAGGAAAAATCACTCCTTTGCGAACTGCTTTATTCAATTCGATAAAAGAACCTCTATGGGATGGGTATCTCTCATAAGTTTTTGTAAAGGGCTCGTAGTAGTAACTTTCAAATTTTCCTTCTTCTATCTTCCTAAAGTCCGGATTTGCAACAGCGAAATTTGCAGTAACCACAGGATTTCTACCGTTTTTATCCCTGAAATTTTCCAATGCCTTTAACAGCGCTTTAACGTCTTCTTCACTTTCAAGAGAATCAAATTTTGTAAAAGGATCTTTATCCACCGGATCCTCAATGGAAACCAGCTTTTCATATATCTCTCCAGACGGCATTCTAATGCTGCCCCAGTCATCCGATTCGAAAACGAGCAGCTTCCTTTCAGTATGAAAGCCACCGGTGTTTATCTCCTTCAACAGATATTCTCGTTTTATTTTTTTTAATCCCTGCTTTATTTTTACCCTGTCCATCGCTTATCTCATTCCATTCTATGCGTTTTCAACCAAATACTTTTTCATCAAAAGCAATATCGCCGGAAAATAGAAAAATTCTCTAAAGTATAAAACGTCCAGTCCAAACCAAGGCATAACTATCGCAATAGCTAAAATCCCCATGTTCATCCAGTCCGAATAAACAAGTTTTCTGTCATCCATGAAACCTTTGAAAAGACTTTTCCACCAAATCCCCATTAAGATCACGCCAAACAGCCCGATTTGATAAAGCATCTCTATTAGGGTCATATGGGCATTATTTGTATTCAATATGATCCTCAGCTGGTCTTCCGAGAGACCAATTCCAAACAACAGCTTGTCGGTATTAGTCATAAGATAGTTGAGGTACACGCCCCACAAACCTACACGTCCGGTGGTTAGAGATGATGCGTCCTCTACTCGCCCAAATCTCAAAAGGTAAAGCTCCAGCTGCTGCATGAACAAGTCTTGACTTAAAACAAAAAACACCACTCCCATAATTGCGACCACCAGATATATTTTAAATGAAATGGACCTTTTACCCGTCATAAGATTAAACAACCAAAGAGATAAAACCACAAAAGCCGAGAGCATGAAAGCCTTTGAAACTGACTGCATGGCATAGTATATCAAGGCTATTATCAGTATCACTGCAGGTATTATGTTCTTTTTATTTTTTGTCTTAGTCAGTATAATCATAAGCCCTGAAATCGCAACCAGCATCTGAGCAGAAAAATAGTTTGGATCTGAATAAAATGCACTAAACCTGATGCCTACGGACATCTCGTTATTAATTACTATAAATGGTTGTATGTTAGAATTATCTATTAGTAAAAGCGCGGAAATACAAGCCGCCAAGTTTCCAAAGGCCAAAAAGAGCACGCTTACATCAAAACGTACTTTCTCCTTGTATTCCACAAGATAAATAGGTATAAAAAGCATCATTGCCATAAAAAAAATATATTGAGGCTCCAAGGGCAGCCTGTTAAGAAACTTTATGATAAGAGTATATGCTGCAAATATGATAACAATGGCAAAATATCCTCCCGATATATCAGGGTTTTTCTTTAACCATTTGGCTCCCACTATCAACAGTACCAAAAGCGTCACCAGTGAATGGACCGAGCTCATGCCGGGAGACAGTTTGAGGAGTGCTGTCCAAGGGAGATAAAATATCATTATAGGCATGTAGTATTCCCTAGGTGCAACTACGGCAAGCATCGCAAACCACATAATGGCCAAAAGCAACAAAAGCGAAGATCCCACTGCGTGTCCTACTGACAGCAATGCGACGTTTAACAGTGCAAGTATTAAGATATAGACTATTTTCCCTTTATCGCTTTTTATCATGGCTATTCTCCGTCATCTAGATTTTGTTATCTTCGGCCCACTCCTTGTAGCTAATTCCCTTTTCGAATGCATCGATGCCTGCATATTGAAGCTTTAATATTTTGTTTCTGCCAAGATCAGTCCTCTTGGAAAAGTTCAGTACAAAATACCATACTAAAAGATGCTTTAACACAGGGAATGTTGCATTAAGCCAAGCTCCGTTGTCGAAAAAAAACTTCTCGTCGTAGCCTTTAAACCAGGTGGATTCGTCCTGTTTAACAAATGCTATGGTAAAGGGATGTGCATACACCTTTAATCCCCTTTTAAGGGCGTCCCTCATGAAAAGGTTATCCTCTCCGGCACAATATCTGCACCCTCCACCAAAGAGCTGGGTAAAATTCAGATTGTATTTTAAAAGGCTCTCTTTTTTTATCACAAAGCAAAATGTTCCATATCTCATTGAGTTCCAGATTCTCACTCTCTTTACAGTGTCTATATCAGGCATGCCTCTGTCGGAATTTGTGGTGCAATGAAACACCATCATGTCAGCATCGGTAACGCTTTCAAATGCCTCTATTACTCCCTTTGCGTAACCATCGGAATAAATCACGTCATCATCTGCAAACATCAATATATCTCCTGTAGAGTGCAATATGGCCATATTTCTGTTGTTTCCTACGCCTCTATAAGGAGTTGTTATCATTTTCACCCTATTGCCACCAATGATAGCTTCCTCGTAGCTGTGTCTATCCGCTTGATTGGCAAAGACCACATCCGACTGGATATTCATTTCTTCATATTTATCCAATCCCTTTTGATGCATCGTGACACACAGCACTTCAACTTTCATTCTAATCTCTCCTTCAATCAGAATTCTAACATCTTCTCATAACGCCTCTTAACTTAAGCAGCTTCCAGTATGCAGCTTGAGCCATGTTTCTGCCGGCTAAAAGAACTGGGTGCTTAGATGCCATGACCCTAACGTAGCTTACCTCTATAGGGTTCCACTTATACTTATATTCTGCTGCACCGGCATAATCAAACATCTCATAGCCCATATCTCTAAACTCTCTTAGGCAGTGCCATATCATATATTCATTGGGCCTGTAGTTTAAGTGCTCTCGTCTGCTTTCAGTGCACCAGCAAAACATCTTCTTGCCCATCCCTACAAAAACTATGGATGAGATGATGGTTCCTCCAGGCTCTTTAACCACGTAGCAGTGAAGCATGCCCGTATCTTTCAGGTTATTGAATAAGTTATTTATTTTGTCCAAGGAAAAGGTGGGTACCAAGTTTTGTTTTGCAAATACCTCGCAAAGCTGGTCGTGGATCTCGCGAGCCAGCTCATCATTTGGCTCCGCCTTTTCAATCATCGCTCCCCGTCGTTCAAACTGTCTTATAAGCTGCCTGCACTTGCCCGTTATGTTTTCAAAAAACTCCTCATCAGTCCTGTATATTGGTATCTCTACCGTTGTGAAAACTTCCATGTCATATTTTAAGCCTTCGATGTCTTCCGGAAGCAGATGCCTGTCCATTATTTCGATATGCTTGCAAGGTGAATTTTTAAATATAAAGTCGATAGTTGGAGTAAGAAGCTCTTTGACCAGGCCGTAATCATACAGGTCATAGCCCATGTATCCTGTAGCCCAACCTTTAAAAGGGCTGCCTAATATGTTTACGCCAAACCTTTTTATCTTGACTCCGGTAAAATATCCTATCAGATTCTCTCCTTTGCTTATCCTGAGTATCAGAGGCTCCCCTGCATTATCCTCCACCAGATACTTTAACCATGGAATCGTTGTAAAAGGACTTTTCCTTTCAAATCCGTAGTATTCCTCCACATTGACATCATTCATATCAACGATCTCAAAAGTATACATGTTACACCCCCCAAAATACTTTTCTAATTATCCTTTCCGCCATCCATCTTGCATCAAGGGCGAGTGCGCTTAAAGAGTTTAGGTATACATCATCTTCTCTTTTATCTTTAAGAAAGTCCAACAACTCTCCCGCCGGAACGAACCAGCCATTTTTTTTAGACAGATAATTTATCCTTTCCTTAAATAGCTCGTTTAGTTTCCCCTCGCCGTTTACAAACCCGTATGCAAAGTGGACGTATACTATAGCACATCCTCCTCCTTTCTCTAATTTATCTATATTTTTCTTTGACAACAGCTTAAGAGCCGTAGCGCAATCAATTCCATCAGATGAACTGAACCAATAGTTTGAATACTTTTCCTTGCTTTTTTCTTTGTAAGGCATGTACCTATCGTAAGACAATGTGTCAAGCCCGGTAAATACCCGATTTCTTATATACATTACGTTTTCCTTTGCAATGTCCCCCCAGAAAAACGGGCTATCCTCCATTTCCCCCTGAGTCATAGCACTCTCCATTTTAAAAAGCTTTTTGCCGCCCCTGTATAAAAGGCCTACGGGATAGGTAAATCTCTTGTCGTTCCAGTAGATATTGTTCTTATTAAAAGCATGGTTCATATGGACTTTTGGATAGTAGCCCACCAGCTCTTTAATCATATTAAAGGAACTCAAGATATCGTCCCTGTTGAAATCCCCTGATCCGGCTCCATGAAAGCCAATCTCAAAGCCTTTATCCGCTATCTCCTTTATGAACATTCTATAGCCATCCTCAACCAATGTATCTGCCTTGAATTCGTCATCAGATGGATGTGTCCAGACAGTTTTTGTAGTGATCATGCCTTTTTCGTATAGGAAATCGTATATTGGCTTTATATTTTCCATAGTTGCCTTGTCCGTATCATCTATTATCGTAAAAGCAAATTTTTTATTATCCGGCCAATCCATCCTCCATCAACCTCTCATTATAAGTCACTCCATCAGCTTGCGAAACTGCTCCAGGGCTAAATTGTTGTCATAGGATTTGTTGCTCAGGTACAATTTCCATCTGTTTAACTTAGACGGATCATCCAAAACCGCTTTTAGTGCCCTGTATATCCCTTCGCTGCTGTTTTCACATACAGTTCCTTCCCTGTCTTCAAGGATCATATCTCGGGCAGAGGTTGTCTCGGTGGTGATTACCGGAACCCCTAGCGACTTAGACTCTCCAAATACCATGGGCGCTGCCTCGTGATATGAAGGCAAAAGAAATAAATCTGCGTTTTTTATATACCGGTAAGGATTTTTTTGATTCCCATGCAATATAACTTCGTTTTCAAGTCCCAGGGAGCTTACCAGCTCTTCCACTTGGATTTTTTTATTTCCATCGCCAAGCACGTGCCAACAAAACCTGTACCCTTCATATTTGATCTCTTTTAATACTTTGACTGTTCTGATTATTCCTTTTCCATCGTCAATTCTCGCCGCCGTCACTATATTTAGAATATCCCCTGGATAATTTACCGGGTCTTTTTTTGCCATCTTTTCGTATTCAGTATAATTGTGGCAGTTGTATACGCAATATGTCCTGTCTTCCATATCCGATACAGCTTTTACGAAGCTTTTTTTACACCCTTCCGATACAGCGGCTACCTTGTCAAAATTTCTGTAGGACTTTCTATTATGTCTCGTGTTCCCACCGTATTCTGAAAAATCGCAGTGCAAAAACGCCACTTTCTTCTTTGACTCGACCCTTCGGGTTACAAAATCATTGCACCCTCCATAAAGGAGCTTTCCGGTGTCATTGTGTAAAAATGATATTGCCACGTCGAAATCCTTTAATTTCTTCTGTGTTGACACCATTAAGAAAATCGGCAAATGGCAGTTAATTAATTTTGTATAAAAAGCAAGGGCACCCCTTAAAAGATAAAGTGCCATCCCTTTGGTTTTCGCCTGCTTTTGTGATATCCCTAGGAGATTTAAAATGGGATTTGCCTCTAATACTTCCACATCATTCGGTATCAGCTTGCTGTAATCTCCTGTCGCGCTGAATACGAATAGAGTTATATCGTATTCCTCATGGATCAAATCCAACAGATTAGCCAAGGATCTTTGTACTCCTCCCGTATCGAAGTTGTTATTTACAATAAGCAGTTTTTTTGTCATGCCTATCTCAGGTCCTTTCTGATGCTTCTGTATTTTATTGCGCTGAACAAGGCATAGTTGAAAAAATAAAACGAAGAAGCCAAAAGCCCCATTTCCATATGATCCCTGTAAATCAGCCACCTCTGTTTAGCGGCGTTTGCTTTGTCACCTGACTTGCTACCCTTCATTATCCTTATCTTCGCAAGCTTCCCTGTATATCCGTAGGATATCTTGCATTCTTTTAGCATGTTTATCCATTCTACAAGGTCTTCATGGTAATAATCCTTGTTGAAGGGATATCTCTCAAAAAGCTCCCTCTCCGCAAGTACCGTTGAGCAGCTGATTACATTTCTTTTTAATAGACCGCTAAGGTCGATATACGGCGGCACCTGAAAAACCCCTCCTATATCATTTCCGTTTCTGTCGATAAATCCGTAGGAACAGTAAGAGAGACTGCATCCTTTGTCATTTATGTGGTCCAACTGTTTTTTGAGTTTGTCTTTGAGCCAGATATCATCACTGTCGAGTAAAGCGATGTACCTGCCTCTCGATAAGGATACCCCTTTATTTCTGGTTTCGGCTACCCCTAAATTCACTTCATTTTTAAAGACCTTTATTCTATTATCTTTTCTTTCAAGCTCCTTCAATAGATTGTAACTGCCATCCGTAGAACAATCATCTATCAAAAGAATCTCAAAATTCGAGAAGCTTTGCTCTAAAACCGATTCTACCGTTTGTGTTATGTAGTCTTCCCTGTTGTAAACGGGAATAACTACCGAGCATTGTGGCAACATGTCTGTCCCTCCTAATTCCAAATGCAATTTCAATCTAATGCGTCGATAAAGCTTTTAAATAATTCCAACTCTTTTTCATTGCAATGTGCTTCCAAAATAGATTTGATCCTGCTTATCTCATTTAAAGTCAGCCCATCCTTTGAAAACTCGTCTATCTGAATGATATCCTCAGGTGGTATCTTGGTGATCAATATGTATACTCCCTGAAGTCTTTTTGTTAGATGAATATCCATGTTTGAAGCCGATTCAAAACTCAATGTTAAGAACCCTCTATCCTCCACCACTGCTGCCGGTACTTGGTAGTCTTCAATTATATAAAACCCATCTCTCGTTTGAGTGACATATTGATTTTCATATGCAATCGCCTCTGCAGCAGCAACCACCAGTGATGTATATCTAAATAAAATGCTCATAGCTACCACCGCGGCACAGCTTACAAACATAAACATCGCCTTTTTCATATTGAAGGTTTTATTAAAGCTTTTTTTATCTATATAGTCTACCATTTCTTCAATATCCACCACGTTGTCACTACCCGGCTCTTCTGCCTTTACCCCTGCTGACTGTTCCTTTGTGAATACGACTTTTATGGTTTTGAGCAAAATATTAAAATCAAACCCCGGAGAATATCTTTTAATGTATACCAGGTCGAATTTGAGCTTGTTTTCAACCGATGTAGCATAGTTTGACATTACCTGCGCCAACCCGGTAATACCTGGTTTTACTTCGTATCTATGCACATACTCAGGAAACTCCTTGATGAACGCTTCTACAAATACCGGTCTTTCAGGTCTTGGCCCTACTATGCTCATGCTTCCTTCCAACACGTTGAAAAACTGAGGTATCTCGTCGATTCGCGTCGCCCTTATTATTCTTCCTACTCGAGTAATTCGAGGGTCGTTTTCTGCTGCAAGAACTGCTCCCGTATGCTTCTCTGCATCTACTACCATGCTCCTGAGCTTCATCATTTCAAATTGCTTTTGCTTTAATCCGCTTCTTACCTGGGTGAAAAACACCGGCCCTCCATCCTCTAGCTTTATAAAAAATGCTGCTATAAACAATATGGGGGTGGTCAGCAATATTCCTACTACCGCCAGAACAATATCTATCATTCGCTTGACTATTGCCTGAGCTTCGCTTAGTCTAAACCCCTCGATGGTAAACAAGGGAACATCCCCAATTTGGGTCATTTCTGAATCCCTCATTGCTATCTCATGTATCTCAGGTACTATCAACAATCTTTTATTCTTGATTTCGCAGTAAGCTATTATCTCCCGCTTGAATTCATTCGCCACGGGAGTCATCAGATAAATATTGTCCGCCTTGTCTATGCAGGTCTTGACGCATTCATGATTTTCCGGAACAAACGTCAACCTGTTTATGCTTTGACCCTTTAAAACTCTAAGAAGATCATCCTTATCCTTAGGGTTTCCTATTATCAAGGATATCTTGCCTTTGAGCGCATTTCTTTTAAGGATTGTCGAAAGCGTCTTAATCCACACCAATGAAACTACCTGTACAGCCGCTGCCACGATGAAATAATAAACAGACATCCTAACAGAACCTGTAAAATAGAGCATTATTATCAGTATATAATTCAAGAGAAGCACAACTCCCGCTGCCTTTCCCATCACTCCCGAAAAAGACATATCCAAAAAATGAAAGTACTTGTAATGTGCCAAAAGCATAATTTCCACTGCTGTTGCCAAAGTAAAAAATATCAAACCGTAGTATGCTCCAAAGGGAAACCAAGTATTGTATGTCAGTCTGCCTGCAATCATAAAAGAAGCTATAGTAAGAATCACAACCAAGACCAATTCCAAAAGCTGCATTAGAAATACAAAATGCATCTTTAAATTGTTATTTGTTTCCATTTAAATCACCGCCCTTTACAACAACCAAAACCGAACCATGTGCTCCTCCCCTTCAGTTGAGATAGGATAAAAAAATAACGCGAGAAAAAAAGTATATCCAGCGTTAAAGTCGATCCACATTTAGTGTAATATGCGTCACAAAACCTAGTATAATTTATGTCGTTTTGTTATTTGCAACACTTCACCTTATCATAGAAAGCTTGCGCCATAACACATACCCTAAATACGCTCCCAATGTATTGACTATCAAATCGTCAATATCTGCCATTCTCCCCATGGGAAAAACAAACTGAAATGTTTCTATGAAAAAAGATAGCATCAAACCGATGGCCGCTACTCTTAGCGGAGATACTTCTCTGTATTTGTAATCCGTTCTCAGAGAAAGAAAGAACCCAAAGGGAACGAAAAGCATCAAATTAATCCCTACATTCCATATGAAAACTTCAATGGATTCCCTTTGAAAAAGCATGTCGTAAATCTCCGATAACGGGACCAGGCTTATCATTCGCTCAGCACCCGATCTGTATCCCAAAGGAACCAAGGTAACCAAAAATATCCCGGCTACGGTTAAAAGCAACAAGGCATCTGCAAATATGATTTTTGTCCTTTCGTCTCCTTTTTTTATTTTCATAAAAGATAATACAACAATTGCCCCAACAGCTATCAAAAAAAATGGTACGAATGCACTAAATTGTTGCCACATATGTCTCATTTTAAACTCTCTTTTCGCTAATACAGTTATTTAAATCAATTTGTCACAATCTATATACCCTGAAACACTCTATTATACACTAGCTTGAAAATTAATTTTACATTTAAGTTTCAACAATGGAAATAAAACCTTGATATACAAAGTGCTGTTGTATTATAATTTAATATATTAAAAAATATTTAACTGTTAGTCTCAATTTATCTTTCCCTATTAAAAGGGAAAGATCGCATTCTTATTAAAAGGAAGTGCTTAGTATGGATATGATTAACCGCCTCGCTATGAAGCTTCATGCTGTGGACAAAAAACATTACTTGTACCTGACATATCTTTTATCAATTATTATTGCAATCTTTGTATATCTGACCGGAGGCACAACAAAAGTATACGCAAACTTTATGTATATCTCAATTGCCATATGTTCTTCAACAAACGGTAAGCGCAAAGGTTTTTTCCACGCATTATTCAGCTCATTGCTCATAGGTCCGTTCATGCCCCTGGACGTTTTACTCAATATAAATCAAGAACCTGCCAATTGGCTTTTACGTTCATTTATCTACATAACCGTGGCAGGAGCTATAGGATACCATTCTGATATTTCAAAAAAACATTTCGAAAAAATCCTGAAGCAAAACAACGATTTGATTGAATCAAATACAGCTACCATCTATGCTCTGGTTAAATTGACTGAATTTAGAGACGATGAAACCGGCGTTCACATCGAGAGGGTCGCAGCTTCATGCAGGTTTTTGGCCTCAAAGCTACGAAATCTCCCTAAATACGATTCCTATATAAATGACTATTATATATACAATATCCATCAATCAAGTCCACTTCATGATATTGGAAAAGTATGTATCCCTGACAACATCCTTTTAAAGCCGGGCAAGCTTACTAAAGACGAGTTTGAACTAATGAAATCCCACACTACACTGGGTGCCAAAGCTCTTTTTGAGTTGCAAGAAAAATTTCCAAATAACATCTTTTTAAATTTAGGAATTCACATAGTTCTGCATCATCATGAAAAATGGGATGGTTCAGGTTATCCTCATGGCTTATCTGGTGAAGATATCCCGTTATCCGCACGCATCATGGCTATTGTAGATGTTTACGATGCCTTAAGATCCGTCAGGACATACAAGGATGCTTATACTCATCAGGAAGCAATAGTTGTGATTTCAGATGGCTCCGGTCAACATTTTGATCCAGATATTGTAAAAACCTTTTTGGATTTCGAGTCTGACTTTGAGGAAATATTCAATAGTCACGAACCTGCTGAGAAAAACTCCTATTCCCTTGGTTTCAACTTACATTAACAACGCATTATTAGATCCCACGACTATCCCTGCCATATTTATAGTATGATTAATGGACATAGCATTTTAAATTGTTTATAATTCATATATCAACACCAAAGCTCACATGTTTTGTAACTTTCACTTTTTCTATAAACTTATGCTTAGGATTATATCAACTGTTTTTTGCCTTTATATGTTAATCTATAAAGTTTGTATCGCTTCCAAAAGAAGTGGTTTTCAAAGCCATAGCCATTTAACATAATAACTAATAAATTATTAGATTTGAGGAATAAAATGATACATCTAAAAAAACCTTATGAAAAGAATACTATTTTAATTGTCATTAGCATTTTTTTATTGATCTATTCAATATCAAATCGACCTGTATATGATATTATTACCGTTTTAAAGGGTTCGGCATTATTAGTCCTAACTCTTTGCTTACCCTTGGTCGATGGTTACAGAGGGATGTTTATATCGATACTTTTCAACTTGGCAGGCGTAGCTGCTTCTTTTTTTAGAATCCTTGAAGATCCTCATATAATGTATTTTGGCCTTATGTTTACACAAATAAGCATCATCATAGCCTCAATCATTGTTGGCATTCTAGTAGAAAATTTAAACCAGAAACGTTTAGACATGGAAACATTGGCTTTTATAGATATGACCACTGGGTTGCACAATAATAAATATATGTTTAAATACTTGCATGAGCTATCTGCGGCATCCGGCAAATCCCCTATAGGAATTTTGGTTTTTGATATTTTCCCGATTGGTGAAATAAATAAAACATACGGTTATCAAGCCGGGGACGCTGTTTTAAAACGCATTGCTGATTCAATAAATAAAATCCTCTCAAAGGAAAGCATCTTTTGCAGAGCATCTGGAAGCAAGTTTGCCATCATGGTTCCTAAAGTTGCTTTTGATGATATCATTCGACTTGAAAAGAAAATACATAAAAAGATAGACGAATTCTACTTTTATGACCATAAAAACAGAATTCAGATAGATCACCTGCAAGTATCATCAGGTGTCGCACATTATCCCCATACGGTGGATTCCTTTAATCTGCTGTATTCTCAAGCAGAAAAAATAGTATCTGGAAATAAACTTTACGAAAATGCGAGCACGAATATTTATAAAAATCTGTTTGACAACATAGGAAATATTACCGGCACCAGTCTCGAAAAAGAGCTGGCAATAAAAATGGTCCTTAGTATTATTGATTCAAAGGATCATTACACCTATGGTCATTCTACAAGGGTGATGAATCTTATGACTGAATTTGGAGAAGCGTTGGGACTTGATATCTTTGAGGTTGATAGACTTAAGATAATATCTCTGCTGCATGATATAGGTAAAATAGACCTACCGGCTGAATTATTAAACAAGACAACCAAACTGACATATGAAGAGTTTGAAATAATCAAAAAACATACTGCACTTGGATATAACATACTTAAGAGCCTACCTGATTTTTGCGAGTACGCTCTGATCATAAGAGCGCATCATGAACATTTTGATGGTAAAGGATACCCTGATGGGTTAACCGGCGATGACATCCCTTATTATTCAAGGATGCTCTCTCTTGCAGATGCATTTGATGCCATGATGTCAAATAGGCCTTATCGAAAAGGTATGGAGCTTTCAGCCGTTATAAAGGAGATTGAAAACAATTTAGGTAAACAGTTCGATCCTGAATTGGCAAATAGATTTATAGATTTAGTTAGAAGCTCCGAGAAATACGCAATTAATGCGAATGTTTATCATCATGCAAATGTAGATCAACACACTGTAAAGAAACATATCTCTGCGTTTCAGGAAGATAACTATGCTTGAAATATTTTATCGATTAATTGATGCAAACGAACTAAAAGCAAGCCGAATATTTAGCACCTTTATTGTTACATTAATAATTTTAAATGTATTAGCCGTTATACTTGAATCCTTTGAGAGCCTATATCAAAATCATGGCAGGTTGTTCCAATGGTTCGAGATGATTTCAGTAATAATATTTTCAATTGAATATTTAATGCGCATGGCAACCGTTAAATGCAAATATCCTGGTCTTAGTTTATCAAGAGGTTTATTAAAATATATATTTTCTTTTATGGCCATGATTGACTTACTTGCAATTCTACCTTTTTATCTGCCATTAATGATTGTGCTGGATTTAAGGTTTTTAAGGATACTGCGTTTAGTGCGTATATTTAGAATCTTCAAACTATCTAGATATACAAAGTCCCTCCAACTTCTTGGCCGCGTACTTAAAAATAAAAAAGAGGATTTAATTGTAACTTTGTTCGTTATGACCATATTGCTTGTTGCAGCATCATCGCTGATGTATTATTTAGAAAACCCAGTCCAACCTGAACAATTCCCAAACATCATCGCTTCATTCTGGTGGGGCATTGCAACCTTGACAACAGTAGGCTACGGTGATGTTTATCCTATTACAGTAGCAGGTAAATTGGTTAGTGGGCTTATTGCAGTATTAGGCATCGGCTTAGTGGCTTTACCTACCGGCATAGTAAGTTCAGGATTTTTGGAAGAAATCCAAAGTAATAATAAATGCTCTGAAAATTATGCAAAGTATAACTTTTGTCCTAATTGTGGTAGGAAATTAAAAGACTAGAAATTACTCTTTAGATTTTATCCATTCTCATTTTGGAATTTAAGCTGATTGAGTTAAACAGCATCCCTGATCCAAGACAAAAGACCCTTGATCAGTTGATTGAAGAATTTAGTTCAAAAGCCGATCTTAGCAACTTATCTAAAAATGGTCAGAAAAAAATCATACAGCAGATCGTTGCGAAGGTCTACGTGTATGATGCAGAAAAAATCAGGCTAATCATAAACCCAAATGGTTTTGATGCTGATTTTTGGGATTCTAATGGCGGAGAAGGAGGGATGCCTCTGAACGCTTCGCATTCATCATGCTTCCTTCGATATTTTAACAAATATCTCGGAGTTCGCAGCTATCAACGTGGATTTACCACCTTGATTTTAGCTGCTCGCCCCCTTGGGGTTCAAATCCCTTGATTCTCTGCACAAAAAAACAAACCCGCTGAACGCAGGTTTTTTTGTTTTGTATGGCGGAGAAGGAGGGATTTGAACCCTCGCACCGGTTACCCGGCCTATACCCTTAGCAGGGGCACCTCTTTAGCCACTTGAGTACTTCTCCATAGCTATAGCTTTTTGTTTAAAAATAAAAAAATGGCCGAGAGGGTGGGATTCGAACCCACGTGGGCTTTCACCCTAACGGTTTTCAAGACCGCCCCGTTATGACCACTTCGGTACCTCTCGGAATGAGACAATTGTTATTATACCAACGTAGCGAACTGTTGTCAACTAGGATTTTAAAAAATCCTTGCTTATTATTGGTCCCGCATAAAATTTCTTTCAAGCGGGACCAGATTTTACTATTTTATAACTTCCATGCCACCCATGAAGCCTGTTAGTGCTTCCGGAATGGTAACGCTCCCGTCTTCATTTTGGTAGTTTTCAAGTATTGCCGCAAAGGTTCTCCCCACAGCCAATCCTGAGCCGTTTAAAGTATGCACAAAACGAGTTTTCCCAGTTTGGGCATCTCTAAACCTTATGTTAGCCCTTCGTGCCTGGTAATCTTCAAAATTTGAGCATGAGCTTATTTCCACATATCTGCCGTAGCTAGGCATCCATACCTCGATATCATAGGTCTTAGCAGATGAAAAGGTCATATCTCCAGTACATAGTTCCACTACCCTGTAAGGAAGTTTTAGCAGCTGTAGAATGCTTTCAGCGTCGGACGTCAGCTTTTCATGTTCTTCATAGGAAGTATCTGGATGGGAAAACTTGACTACCTCTACCTTATCAAACTGATGATTTCTAATAAGCCCTCTCGTGTCTCTGCCTGCTGAACCTGCTTCTTTTCTGAAGCATGGTGAATATGCTGTGTAATAGATTGGAAGCTGGGATTCTTCAAGTATTTCATCCCTGTGAAGATTTGTTACCGGAACTTCTGCTGTAGGAATCAAAAACAGATCTCTGTCTTCGATGACTCTGAACGCGTCATCTTCGAACTTTGGAAGCTGACCTGTACCGGTCATAGAGTCTCGGTTGACCATAAACGGCGTCGACACTTCCGTGTATTCTCCGTCTTCAGTATGCACTGAAAGCATGAAATTTATTATTGCTCTTTCCAGCCTGGCACCAACTCCTGTGAACATGCTGAACCTTGCACCGGTTATTTTTGCAGCTCTTTCAAAGTCTAAAAGCTTAAGCTCCGTGCCGATATCCCAATGAGGTTTTGCCTCAAACTTAAATTCCCTAGGAGTTCCCCATTTTTTTATCTCTTCATTTTCACTGTCATCCTTGCCGATTTTAACATCCGGGTTTGGCAGGTTTGGAAGCTCCAATAGAGTTCTTTTTATCATTTCTTCCAAGCCTTTAAGTTTCTCGTCCATCAATTTTATCTCTTCTGAAAGATGCTTCATTTCAGTTAAGATCTCTGTTACGTTCTTTTTTTCCTTTTTATACTGAGGTATCAGCTTTGAAACCCGGTTTTGTTCCGCTTTTTTCTCCTCTACCTCTGTTATTATCTTTCTTCTCTTGTCGTCAAGCTTCAAGAGCTCTGTGATATCATAATCACCTTTTCTTTTTAGAAGTTCGTTTACTTCTTCCTTATGGTCCCTGATTCTTTTTATATCTAACATAGAGTTCTCCCTTCAATAGTAATTTTAGTTATGTCACTATCACTCCTGAGGCTGTCTGATTGATTCCTGTATGATATTAAGCTGATTTAGCACGTCTTCCAGTTGATTGATGAGTGCTCCGTACTCAGCCCAATTGCCTTCCTTTTGAGCCTGCTGAGCCCTTTCAAACAAGTTATTCGCCTCTATTATGAGGCTGTTCAGATCTCCCGGTATGATGGTGCCCGGAATTTCATCCTCATCGTCATTCTCATCTGCGGACTCCCCGAAAATCTGAGTTAGTCCTTCTTGAAGGCTATCAGCCATTATGATCCTATTATTGTAAGAAACGATTATCTTTTTGACCTCCGGAAGACTTCGTTCACTTTCTCTAGCTCTGATATAAACAGGTTCAACATACAGGATGGCCTCTTCCACCGGAATTGCCATCATATTCCCCCGAATAACCTGTGACCCCTGTTGCCCCAGGAGGGTAAGTTGGGGTGAAATTATCGTGTCTTGGTCAATTCTTTGTTCAATTTGCATAGGCCCGTAGACAAGGCTTTGTTTTGGGAAGGTATAAACCATTATTTCTCCATAGCTATCGCCGTCGTTCATAGCGGCCATCCAAGCAACCATATTGTCCTTTTGTCTTGCTGTAAATGGAACCATGAGTGTAAATTCTTCTTCCCTTTCAGGAAGCTTCATTATTAAATATGTGCTCTCAATGTTTTCTACTTCCTTCTCAGATCCGTATATCTGTCTTGGAAGTTCCCACTGGTCTTCTTTGTTGTAGAAAACTCTAGTGTTTTGCATATGATACGTCCTATAGATATCTGCCTGAATATCAAACATATCCTGTGAGTACCTTACATGACTTCGAAGATCCTGTGGCATCTCATCTATCGGCCTGAATATACCCGGGTAGATATTCTTATAAACATTAGCAATAGGATCGTTATCTTCAACCTGATAGAAAACCACATCTCCGTTATATGCATCGACCACGACTTTAACCGAATTCCTGATATAATTGAAGGTGTTATTACTATCAAATGGCTGCGCGTAGGGATATCTATTGCTGACAGTAAAGGCATCCATAATCCAATATAGCCTGCCTTCAGACACTACTATGTACGGATCTTCATCGTAGCTTAAAAATGGAGCTATCTCACTTATTCTTTCAACTATGTTTCTTCTTATCAACATTTTGCTTTGTGATGTAATTTCTGATGACAGGAGTATTTTTAAATCCCTTTCCTGTACTGCAAATGCCAACCGATTGATAAAACTCAAATTTATCCCCGCTGTTCCCTCATAGAAGTTCTCTTTATTGTCGCTTCCTTCAGGGTAATCAAATTCCGCTGTTTTAGCATTGGTTATCGCATAAGTATTGGTGCTTTCTCCAAAATATATCCTGGGTTCTTCAACTTGAATTTCCGGGGCGCTCGACTGGGGTGGTATGTCCTTGACGGCCAGGTCCGGCTGTCCTACCTCGTTAACCCTATTCACAGGTGAAATGGCCACACCAAATCCATGAGTATATTTTAGGTGCTGATTTATCCAGGTCTTTGCATTTTCTTCTAGTTTGTCGTTGTTCATCTCTCTGGCAGATATAAAGACCTGCGTATATTCGTCATTTATGATATATCTGTCAATATCCACATCGTTAAATTCATAGTATATCCTGAATCCCTGAATTGAATTGTACATGTCAAGGGTAGGCCTATAGTCGTTTATAGGTATATTTTTAATAGTTAATTCATTTTCTTCGATATCTTCTATAGTAATTTCCTGCTTCGCTGAAAATTCCTGAACTTTGACATTATCTATATCATAAGCTTTCCTCGTGTATTCAATATGCCTTTTTAAGTATGGCTCTTCTCTTCCGAACTGGTTTGGAACTACGATATAATTTTCTACAACAAGCCCAACGATACCTCCTAAAAAAGATACTGCAAATATCAACACAGGTGCGATTAGAAGGGGTTTTAGCTTTCTTTTAAACCCTGATGCAAATGAGACTACTGCTCCGATTATGGACATGTACATCAGGATTTGGTACAATCTCAATCTGACCACTGAATCGGTGTACCCTGCTCCAAAGGAAATTGCTGACGGAGAAAACAATAGCCCTATGGAGTTTAAGTAGTATCCAAATGCAGCCAATAGAAAAAACAACCCAACGAACACGCCTATTTGTTTTGTCATAATCATACCCAACTGAATGAAAAAATCCTTGATATCAGGCTTGTTCACTTCTCCAACGTCAATCTGAGACGTGCTTTTCGACAGATAATAACCAGCTGTAAAAATTATAGTTGATATGAAGACTAAAAACAAAACACTGGATAAAACCGCGTGAAGACTTTCCATAAATGGAAGCTTGAATACATAAAAAGAAACATCTTTTCCAAATATGGGATCATCCACATTAAAGGGCTCAGAATTTATGAACTCAAGAAGCTTATACCATAATGCATTTGTAGCTAGTGACGTTATTACAAAAGCTAGAGCCCCTGAAACCCCCAGTGGAATAAAGTCTAGTCTCTTTTTAGTTATTGGGATAATTTTGCCTTTTGAGGCAACTTTTTTTAGAAACTCAAAATAAAAATAAAGTATGACTATTAATATCGCAAACATAGGTACTGAAAGCTGTGCTTTTGTGACAATTTCCTTGAAAAACACCTGTGTATAACCTGTTTCAGTAAACCACAGATAGTCAATATAAAACCTTGATGAGAGCGCAAAAAGAGCTCCTATGATGCCTAATGCTATTATTACGATTGATAATACCTTATTGCTTTTGTTGATACTTATCATTCCCTTCTCAGTCTTCAAGCAAGAATCCTTTTTCCTTTAATGCCAGTTTAATAAGCTCGTAAATTTTATTGCTTGGAACTTCTATGGTATGGAGGTGAACTCCATTTGTAACCACAGACAAAGGCTCTGCCTTTGATTTTGCAAACTCTTCTACAAATGTGTCTATGTCCTCTTTTGTAGAGAGCATCAAATTAGCCTTGATTTCACCGTAAACTGGATGTTCAACGGTTATATCAAGGACTTTACCACCATAATCTACTATTATATAGAGTTCTTCTCCCATCATTTCTGAACTATGTTTGACAGCAATTGTCTTGTGTATTGCATTTTTTAAATATTTAGGATACATGTATCCCTTTGATGTGGCTATTATCTGGCTTCCTTCAGCTCTTATAAGTGCTATATCCTGTACTATTATTTGCCGGCTTACGCCAAGTTTTTCTGCAAGATCCGCTCCTGAAATCGGAGTTTCACTTTCTTTTAATAGTTTTAATATATTATCTTTTCTCATTACGCTATTCATCCAAGCCACCTTTTGCCTTTATTCATGAGAAGGTCTTTTCTTAACCTTTTCCATAGCACACACAACTTCCTATCACACTATTATAACATGTTTCACTGGCTAGTTGGAAATAAGAAAATTAAAAAATCTTCTTTGGTAACATAAGCTCATACAGCTTCTCAGTTTTAGTCAAAGACAAAAGGGATAGATCTATTACCTATTAACAGGTTTAAGATCTATCCCTTTTCTTTTAAAGAATTATCCCGCAGCGACATACTCTCCCAGGACGTCTCCATCCAAGTACCATCTGCGCAGGAGGACTTAACTACTGTGTTCGGTATGGGAACAGGTGTAGCCCCTCCGCCATTGCCGCGGAATAATTAAATCTCAAATGAGATTTGAAAACTGCATAAACTACATAAGCAAAGTATTGTTTCAATCATTCTAAACCTATTGGTCAAGTCCTCGGTCTATTAGTACCAGTCAGCTGAATGCATTTCTGCACTTACACCTCTGGCCTATCAACCCGGTCGTCTACCGGGGACCTT
>NZ_FQTU01000016.1 GCF_900128885.1 Alkalibacter saccharofermentans DSM 14828 | reverse complement strand
TTTAATTGCTTCTCGGTCTCAACGCCCTCTGCTATAACAATTTTCCCAAATGTGTGTGAGTATTCTATAAAAAGTTTAACCAGTTCTCTAATTTGAATTCTATCTATTCTGTCAATAAAATATTTGTCGATTTTTAGTATATCAAAAGGTATTTCACCAAGACTCATCAGTGAATTATAACCAGTTCCAAAGTCATCTATGGAGATTTGATATCCCCTTTCCTTCAAGTAGTTCATTGTTTTTATCATTTTTTTGTCATTATATGCTATGGCTCTTTCGGTTATTTCAATCTCGATGTCAGATCTATCGACATTTTTGCTGGTTATTGTTTCCTGTCCCCAATTAATAAAATCTTTGTCTATTAATTCCTTTGCGGATGCGTTAATAGCACATTTTATGTCAATGCCTCTGTTTTTCCACATTTCCATCTGTGTCGTTGCATTTTCAAAAACAAACTTTGAAATCTCCTTAATAAACCCAATCTCTTCTGCGATAGGAATAAACATATCAGGTCCTATAAAATTATTTCCGTTTCTATTCCATCTTACTAATGCTTCTACACCAGAAATTTTATTGTTTACAATATCAATTTTGGGCTGGTACATCAAAAACAACTCATCTTTTCGGATAGATTCAAGCAATGCTCCAGTGATATCGTGCATCTCTCTTCTTTTATTTTCTAAGCTGACATCGTAATAATAAACGCCTGATTCTCTATGCTCACCTTGCTCGTGAGCGATCCGGGCTTTATTATATATTTCAGTTGGGGAAATATCTTCACCACGATACTCATAAATCCCCACTTTAAGCGATACCCTTATGTCATATCCGGCAAGTGAAATTGGGAACGTAGAATAATGTTTCAAGACTCGATTGATTTTTTCTTCGTAATCTTCAACACAATCATCAAATACTAATAAAATCAACTCATCTTTCCCATAAGAATACACTGCTTTTCTGCCACAGCTATGCTCTAGCTGTTTTGCTAAATTTTTGACTAGATCAAATACCAGTTCACTATCAACATATTTTTCGATGCCATCCAGATTTGTTAGCTTGATGGATATAATTTTGAAATGTTCCTCTGAGTCTATGCTGCTTTCAATGTCAAAAATAAGCTTCGTTGTATTCGGAAGATCATAAAAAGGGCTTGATAAGTTCCTGTCTTGTGCTTCCCTATTTAATTGATTTATCCAGTCAAGCATGTGCCCTGTAAAAAAACCAATCAGAGAGAAGGCAAGCATACGGGAAATCCAGTTTACAGGATCTTGCATAATGCCACTGGATACATCAAGTGGCATTAACGGACCAACCAATAAACCTGAGACCATGCCTACGGTCAAACCGCCAAAAGAGCCCCAGAAAAGTGAGGATAGTATTATAGGGACATACAGTAAGTGTACGTAGACCTTTTTTGTACCACCTGTAAAATATACAAAATACACCGCAGTCACAACAAGAAGAATAATTAATAAAATCTTTAAGTGAACTAGCCTTGTTTTTTCATTCGCTCTTTTGATCAATGATCTCATCATAATTTTTCCCCTCAAACTCCACAACCCGAATAAATGTAGGGTTTTTTCTTACATAAAAAATACAACTCCTCACCTGATTGTGATAAAGCCGACAAAATCTATCGACATCAATACATACGAAACTTGAAACCACTTATTGCATAAACTCCAAAGCTTGTATTTTGAAATGTCATATTTCTCCACAGTACCTCTTAGTACTTTTTTAATCATGAATTTCGCGATTACCTAATTCTTATGAATTAAACCGGAAAGAGTCATAAAAAATTCCTCCGTTCTACAATCGCAGCTACTAATAGCATCTAAAGCATTGTCACAACTTGATATTGTAATATTTGTCTGTTTACTTATCGTTGCCAAAACAACTTAAACCAGCCCAGAAACTCTCCCAGGTTGAATCAATAGCATTTGCATAATGTTTGTCCCCTTTTTCATAATATATGCTATTTGAGATAATTCCTTGTAGAACAAAATAATAGTGAAAAAGTGTCTGATCAACATTATGATCTGGTATGACTCCCTTGTTTATACAGTCTTCAAATACATTCCTTAATTTAAGAATAATAACTTCGTCATTCTTTGCTAAAATTTCTTTTATATACTGTCTATGATTACCATCTATCATTCCGAGTCGTCTCCTGAATTTTGCTTTCAGTTGATCAGAATAATAATCAATTACTGAATAAAAGACATCCTTTATTAATTGCTCTGAAGTTTCACTTTCATTTTCGAACAACCTATTAAAAAACATATAATATCGGTCAATTTCTTGAGCAATCAAGTCATGCAACAAGTCATTTTTGCTGGCATAGTAGTTATATAAAGAAGGTGCTTTCATTCCTACAGCCTTTGCTAATTCTTGCATGCTAAATAAAGTGCCCTTCTCAGAAAACAAACTAAAAGCTTCATCTAAAATTTGATTTTTCATGATAAATCTACACCCTCTATTCTCTGTTAACTTACGAACATTCGTAAGCTAGTTGCTTCATTCTATCAAATATACCCATCTATGACAAGAATAAGATTCAATTTAGTGATACAATAATACGATAATAGGATAAGATAATAGAGACAGTTCTCAATTTCATCCTTATTATTCCATCATACAACTCTAATCACAATGTGTTATTTACCCCACTTAACTTCTTCTTGCATACATACTCTAAGTATGTAATATAATCCAAAGTACATGTGTTCGTTTTTTTAAGCGAGCTTCCCTTAATAAAACCACCGAAATCCATGAAGCTAGCCTATGCAACAAGAATTATGATCTATCAAGTCGATTCCCAAACATCAAAATATCTATTCTAAAACTCTAGATTTTATCAAGCCTAAAGTTACTCAATCCTCCATACCGGTGGATTATTTGTGACGTTAACATTTTCATTAAATTCTCTTCTTTTAAATATTAAGATCAATAATTAATCACCATGCTGAGAAAAATGGGTGCCGCAACACACCCATAATGTCTTTATTACCTACTAGTTGTGAAGTGTCCCCTTTTATCCTTTCCCCTTTTATCTATAATTAGTCTTTCTCCTGGTTGTTTAGTTATACATGATGCATTTGAACTCTCCCTAATTCTAAACTTCAATTTGGCTCCAAAAACCTGCCAAAATTTTGTTGAACTCCTCTGATTTATCTAGATTAGCTATATGACCTGCTTTTTCGATTTCAACAACCCTCGATTTGTTGTTGGCAGCTAAAGCTTCAAGTGTTGATGTCAATTTGCTATTAATCTCTTTATCCTGTTCCCCTCGGATCAGTAAATATGGAATAGTCATTCTATTGATTACATCCAGGCACGAATAATTGCCTAGATTTTCACGAATATAAGGGATCGCTTCAGTTGACATCATAAACATCTCAAAAATTTCTTTTTGCACTGACTCATACTTAGATGTATTTTTACTCAGAAAGTTTAAATATCGTCTCGGATTCCATCGAAGCATAGCTTTATCTATACCCGCAATGATCCGGGTCATTGAAGTTGAATACTTCAGCTCGCCGACAGTCCCAAAAGTAGTAAGACTACTAAGCAGGTCCGGTCTTGCCTTAAGTAAATAAAATCCTATAACTCCTCCGGCTGAATTCCCTACAAAATGAATCTTTTGTATGTTCAAGTGTTCAAGCAGCTCAATAAGGTCATCTCTGTTCTTTTCCAAAGAATAGTTCTCTCCACACTTTACTTTCGGATGCCCAGATAGGCCATGCCCCCGCAACGACACAGACAAAGTTTTGTATTTGTCGGAAAAATGCTCATGCTGTGCAAAAAACTGCCGAAGATTAGTACCGGCTCCGTGAACAAACATAACCGCTTCTGCGTTGAGCTCTCCTGTTAACAAATACTCGATTTCTACTCCAGAACCCTTAAAAGTCTTAATTTGTTTATCCATTATTTTACCTCCCTTAACTGATATCTGAACCTTCCTGACCAATCCCAAACCACATCAGATCAATCAGTCGCTTCGCCTCTACTTCTGGTTCAACTTGCGTATCTGTGATAAGAATATCTGCTAGTCTCTGACCGATCAACGCTTTAAAGACAAAAGCTATGTCCTCAGGCTTTCGGGTAGCCTTAAATGCTTCTTCTTTGATTCCATTTACAATAACCTCGTGTACCAGGATCATCGAACGGCCTTGCCAGGCTCTAATTTTATCAAATGTTGGATTTGACAATGTTGGCAACTCCTGAAAAAGAATCTTGTATAGAGTAAAGTTTTTTTGCAGTCTTGCTATGGATTCTGCTGCTAATACTTCCAGTTGAGCACGAATTGAACCTTCCAGCGGCTTTTCACGTTCTTCTTCTACTATTTCATTTATCAGCGAATAAAGTATATCTTCTTTTGATTTGTAGTATTCATACAGACTTGTTCTTGCCATCTTGATATGAGAAGAAATTTGCTCCATGGTTGTATCTTGGAAACCTTGTCTTGAAAATAGATCCAATGCAGCTTCCAGTATTTCAGTCTTTCTCTGATCTGCACTTTTATAACTTCTCATGCAATAAATCATCCTTTCTTCTATAAAAAACGACAAACCGACCTTGTGTCGTTTTAATCATATTCGACACGACGTCGGTTTGTCAAGCATACTTTTAGTCTATTATTCAATCTACTTAGCCTCAGTAATTTTTTATAAAGCTACATACACTTTAATATATTGCAAGACGGACAAAAAACCTTTGCAATAAGGGTTATGATCTAACCAAGTCCATCTCTAAGTATCAAAACATCTATCCTGAGATTCTGGATTTTATCAAGCCTAAAGCAATCCAATCCTCCATACCGGTGGATTATTTGTGACGCTAACTTTTCAATCAAATTCTCTTCTACTAAGTACCGAGATTAATAATTAATCATAACGCTGAGAAAAATGAGTGCTGCAACACACCCGTAATCTCTTGACTGCCTATTAGTTGTGAAGTATCCTCTTTTATTATCGGTGCCAGGCACTCCCAATCAAGGAAGCGTAGTTTTTACATAGACACCAACCATGTTGTTTGATATCTGTAATATGACTTTGTGCTCAAATCCTGAATCAGTCCATGAAAATCGTTTTTGATAGTCATCTTCTTCAAAGGAAAAATTTGTTTTTTGACTATAATTTTCTGTGTAGAATGCCGCAAAATCATCGGTACCACCAGCACTTTGAAAGGTAATGTAATATTCTTTGAACCCTTCATCATAACGTTCCATATAATAATAATGAGGTTGATTGTTCATATTGTAAAGTTCAACCAATCCAGGATATTCATTGTAATATGGATTTTCTTCTTGAAATTCAGCTGGATTCTCACTGATTCGTACTGAAACCGGATATCCCCCTCGATTTTCATTGAATGTAAGAACAATATCCACAGCAATCGGAAGTCCATTAACGTTTCCTTCAATGGTTCGATTATATTCATTTGAAAATTGATCCGTTACTTCATCAATATAATCAACATAAGCATCATGGGTATCTTCTGGATCTGCACTTGATAGAAATTCAATTCTATAAAAATCTTTTCCTACTGAATAAGAAATAGAGTCGCGAACATTAAATTCAATGGATGTAAAAGCAATTTTTTCATAAAACAAAATGTCACTTGATGCAACATTTTCCATCAATATCGTTTTATATTCATTGGTAAATGCACCGTACTTATTCTCAGCATCACCGGGAAGTTGAACTTCTCCTTCACTGTTTTGATTATTGTTTTGATTGGGGTCACTATTATTTTCATCCAATCCCATGCCACACCCAACAATAAGAAAACTAACAATAATAACCAACATCAATGCTTTAAACCTCTTAAACATACATAATCTCTCCTTTCATAAAATTTGTATTTAAATACACATCAAATATAGGGCACTTCAAAATTATATCCTTATTATCTCATCCTCCAACTCTTATCACAACTTATTTTTTATACCAATAAACTTCTTTTGTATCAAATCTTCTTTTTGTTGCGCTGCCTTTGCGATTTTACCTATAAGGACATCTGCAAGACCCTTGGCAATATTACTGGAAGCCAAGCAGCTAACCTCTGCAACAAGGGTTATGAGCTAATCAAGTCCATTCCCAAGTATCAAAATATCTACCCTGAAATTCTAAACTTCATAAAACCTAAAGCATCCTAAGGACAATTAAAACCAAACTTCTACAATCCTCCATACCGGTGGACTGGTTTTGTTGCGATCATTTCATTTTTACTGCCTTTTTATAATCCATCATGCTTAATTATTAATCACGCTACCCAAGGTTAAGGATGCTTTTACGCACCCTTAATGTCAATTTTGACGTATAATTGGGAAGTGTCCCCTTTTACTTTACTCAGACAGCTCCTAAAGCCATGGAAACCCTAGAACTCGGGTTTGATGATGTGATGGCTGTCATGAATCTACCAAAGAAATATCGCAAGCGACTGCTCACCAGCAACAGTATTGAGCGGTTAAACCAGGAAATCCGTCGACGGGAACGTGTGATTCGAATCTTTTCCAATGAAGATTCGCTGATCCGTCTGATTGGTGCCATGCTCATGGAGCAGGATGAAAAATGGACGACCGGCAAAAAGTACCTCGATATGGAAGAGTACCACGAAAGCCGAGCCACTCAGAAGTCTGTTGTTGCTGCCTAATTACACAACCGAGGGAATTTACACACTTTTATGGACTTGACTTCCATTTTTGAAACCGTATATAAATAATGTAGCAAAGTAATATAACGGTATAATCACTAATAGAATAACCATAGAACTTCCTGTTGAATTGAATTCTGAATCTACTTTCAGGGGTTCCCTCTATCTATTTTATTACCAGCAGTATGACAGTTTCAACGTGTGGCGTATTCGGGAACATACCAACACACAACTCTCCCTTTGCCTCATCCCCCTCTAATTATCTTGTCATTTCCAAGCACAAGAAATTGTCTAACAGGTACATATGCGCATGATTTTGATCAAATGCTGTTATATTATCGATAGCCTTAACATGCATGCCGTCTCTTAGGGTGCTGTCTACCACATCATTTTCATCATTTCGTGTTAAAGCTACAGAAATAATGGTATATATCTATGTATATCGTATTATTTTGTGAAGATTTCAAGGCTTTGCTAATAATCTGTAGGGTTACTTTAACTTACAAGAAATGAGGTTATCATGAATCAGTTCGGAATAATGGTGGGCTTAGACAAGGATGGAGCCTTTGAAGGATGGTTCTGCAAGGTCGATGATAGGGAAAATGGATTGATGTTTTCCGTCATCTGGGGTTATACAACCCATGAAAAGACTAAACATGCATTCATCCAATTTCAAGACAACTTGCATAGCAAAACATCGTATATTTCATATCCCATTGACGAACTTAAATGGACTGCCGATCCCTTTATTCTTCAAATAGGAAAAAACAAGCTCTCCCAAACCATCATGGTCTTGGATTTTGAGAAAAACGGCATTCAGGTTCGTGGCGATTTTCGTTTTGGTGAATTTACCCCTATTAAAAAATCTTTCTTAAAGCCAAATATCATGGGCTGGTTGACTTATTTCCCCAATGAGTGCAATCACTCTATAATAAGCATGGATCACAAGGTAAATGGTCATCTTCGTATCGGCAGCCAGTCGTGGAATATCAGTGCTGCAGACGGCTATATTGAAAAAGACTGGGGTACCGGGTTCCCAAAAGAATACGTATGGGTTCAAGCCAATGACTGGGAAAACAGTTCTTTCGTGTTTAGTTACGCTACAGTGCCTATGCTGGGTAAGTATGCAAAAGGTTTTTTTCTCGTTTTTCATCACGATGGCATAGAATATCGTTTTACCAGCATCGAAGGCTGCAAAATAATAGATTACCACGTAACTAAAGACTCTTTTGAAGCAACCGTCAAAAAAGGAGGATACCGGTTGACATTAAAGGCAAAGCAGGCTAATCCTGTAGCTTTAGTTTCTCCTAATCAAGGAGAAATGAATGCGCATATAAAAGAGTCCATTGATGGCATACTGGGGATGTCTCTCGAATTGAATAAACGTTCCATAGCCCATTTGTACAGCGAAAGGGCCTCTATCGATGTCCATTTATAAATAATAACAATTTTAAATATTTGTTTCCATATTCCATTGTAAGAGGTATTAATATAGGATATAATTTTTAATTAGGCACATTCATGTCGTCAATGTTATTATTAAGGGAGGAGGTGGTGTAACGATGAAAAAGTTTTTATCATATGCAGTATATCCCATAATCCTTTTTATGCTGATTAGCGTAGCACAATTCGCTTTTAGTCCTACAGTCAGTGCGGAGGGTGCGGGAAAGCTCGTATATGTCATTCCTATAGAAAATGAGGTAGAAAGAGGACTTGAGGCTTTTTTAAGACGTACCACACGAGAGGCAAGTGAAGCATTTGCAGACCACATAATCTTTGAAATCAACACTCCGGGGGGTTCTGTAGAAGCAGCAGATAGCATCGGGCAGATAATGCAAGATATATCTATCCCCACTACTGCATACATTCGTTCACGCGCCCTGTCTGCAGGTTCCTACATTGCATTGTTTGCAGATACCATTTACATGAATCCCCAGGCAACTATGGGAGCCAGCGGTATTATCACGGCAGATGGCAGTGCGGCAGACGCAAAGGCTCAGTCCTATTGGCGTGAAGCCATGGGCAGCGCAGCCGAGGCTAGCGGTCGGGACCGCATTTATGCGGAGGCTATGGCAGATGCAAGCATTGACCTACCGGAATACAATGCACCTGAAGGGCAATTTTTGACTTTGGGCCCAACAAAGGCAATAGAAGTTGGTTATTCTGAGGGAACTGTAAATAATCGATCAGAATTGTTAAATGTCTTGGGACTATCCGGTGCAACAGTCATTGAAGCTGAAATAAGCTTTGCAGAAAATGTAGCCAGGTTTCTAACCAACTCACTGGTTGTTTCAATCCTTCTTACTCTTGCAGGCCTTGGACTTGTGATAGAGCTTTACTCACCAGGCTTTGGGGTAGCAGGTTCCGTCAGCATCATATCATTGGCCTTATTCTTCTACGGCCACGCTGTAGCCGGTTTGGCGGGAATGGAGGTATTTGTTCTTCTCATTATTGGAATCGGGCTCATAGTCGCAGAGTTCTTTGTCCCAGGAGGGATTTTAGGTGGAATAGGCGTTATGAGCATAATCGGCTCCTTGTTTTTCGCTACAGATGATATATTCGCCATGGGCTTGAGCGTATTGACTGCTTTGATGATCACTATTACTGTAGCCGTTATTTTATATAGAAAAATCGGCTTGCAGAAGGGATTCATGCGCCATATCGTATTATCAGACCGGGAGACCCTGGATCGTGGTTATGTGTCCGTCCAAGAGAGAAAAGAACTAATTGGTTTAAGAGGAAGTACGATCACACCCCTTAGGCCATCAGGTACAGGATTATTTGACGGCAATCGAATTGATATCGTATCCGAAGGAAACTTTATTATGGAAAATCAAGCCGTTGAAATTGTTAAGGTAAACGGCAGTCGTGTCGTTGTTAAGGAAATTAAAAATGAGGAGGAATAAATATGTTGAATATCGCTGATTTGATACCACTTATTTTAATTGGTATTATTGTATTTGCACTAGTTGTACTATTTACATTTATTCCCGTTGCTTTGTGGATTAGTGCATTGGCAGCAGGGGTAAAAGTTAGTATCTTCACGCTTATCGGTATGCGTTTGCGTCGAGTCGTACCAATCAAAGTAATAAGTCCATTAATAAAAGCCCACAAAGCGGGTGTAAATGCCAATACGAACCAATTGGAATCTCACTATTTGGCAGGTGGTAACGTAGACCGGGTGGTCAATGCGCTGATTGCAGCTCAACGTGCCAATATAGAATTAAGCTTTGAGCGTGCCGCAGCAATTGACTTGGCAGGTCGTGACGTATTGCAGGCTGTGCAAATGAGCGTTAACCCAAAGGTTATCGAAACACCTTTTATCGCAGGTATTGCAATGAACGGTATCGAAGTAAAGGCAAAAGCCAAAATTACCGTGCGTGCAAATATTGAGCGCCTTGTAGGTGGAGCAGGTGAAGAAACAGTAATAGCCCGTGTTGGTGAAGGAGTCGTAAGCACCATTGGTAGCGCTACTTCCCACAAACAAGTATTAGAAAACCCTGATTCTATTTCACGTAACGTTCTTAACCGTGGACTGGATGCGGGAACAGCATTTGAGATCCTATCAATAGATATTGCAGATGTTGATATCGGTAAAAATATAGGTGCGATCCTTCAAACAGACCAAGCTGAAGCTGACAAAAACATAGCACAAGCTAAAGCAGAAGAGCGTCGTGCAATGGCCGTTGCCCAGGAACAAGAGATGATCGCCCGTGTTCAGGAAATGCGCGCGAAAGTGGTCGAAGCAGAAGCCACAGTACCTCTTGCTCTTGCTGAAGCTTTGAGAACAGGAAAAATGGGCGTTATGGATTATATGAACTACCGCAATATAGGTGCGGATACACAGATGCGTGATTCTATCGGAAGAATGAGTGAAGATGATTCTGAGAAAGAATAGTCATTAAATCCTTTTAGGATGGAAGGAGTGGAATAATGGAAGAACTTCTCGGTCCACTGATAGCCTTTATATTTATCGTCGGTTCCAGTATTTTGCAAAACCGAAACCGCAATAAACATAAGACTGCCCAAAAAAAACCGACCCTAACCAATGTTTTAACTGATCAAATTGAGAGAATGAACCAAATGGGTCAACAAAACACCTACCGGGACACCCAAGATTTCGATGAGGAAGAACAGACCAGTAGAGATGATCAAATTGAAAGCTTAAAAGCTGAACTGCGTGGTGATTCAGATAGAGAAAACAAAGAATTAAAGAATCGCTCGTATGAGTTTTCAAGAACTTTTGATCAAAATAAAAAGACATCTACTCCTAGAGCCAAAGCATCGAAAAAATTTACACTAAAAAACAAATTAAATAATACAGGTTTGCGTCAAAGCATAGTGATGGCTGAAGTTTTAGGTCAACCACGTTCTAAAAAGCCACACTCACAAACCAGACATTAAGCCTTATGGGTTGTCCCTAAGGAAATTCTAAAAAGTCAGCATGACTCTACCGAGTCAGCTGACTTTTTTTGTGCATAAACGTTTTGACCGTCACAGAAACAGATTAGCTCGCCCTTATAATATTTAAATTGATTCGTGGAATGTTCTAGATATTACTTCCAGCTGCTGCTGTTTTGATAATTTATGGAAATTAACCGCATATCCTGATACCCGTATAGTCAAGTTAGGGTGCATCTCCGGATTTTCATAAGCCTCTTTCAGCGTTTCTCTGTTCAACACATTCACGTTGAGATGATGTGCCTTCTTTGCAAAATATCCATCTAAAATCGCCACAAGGTTTTCATATCTTTTTTCCTCAGTATTTCCAAGGGCTCTCGGTATTATGGAAAAGGTGTTGCTTATCCCGTCCTTGCAACTAGCATAGGGAATTTTAGCTACAGAATTAAGTGAAGCCAAGGCACCTCTTTTCTCCCTGTTGTGCATTGGATTTGCACCTGGGGCAAAGGGCTCCCCTGCTTTTCTTCCGTCAGGAGTAGAGCCTGTTTTTTTACCGTAAACTACATTTGATGTTATCGTTAAAACTGATAGAGTGTGCTCTGCATCTCTGTAGGCAGGTATTTTTTTAAGTTCTTCGATAAATAGCCTTACCTGTTCCCTGGCAATCTCATCGACTCTCTCATCATCATTTCCATAGGCAGGATATTCTCCGTTTATCTCATAGTCCTTTATCAACCCTGACTCGTCCCGCAGACAGCGTACCTTCCCGTATTTAATTGCAGACAGGGAATCTGCCAGCACGGACAGCCCTGCAATTCCAAAAGCCATATACCTCTTGACGTCGGTATCATGCAATGCCATTTGTGTTTTCTCGTAGGCATATTTATCGTGCATGTAGTGAATGATATTCATCGCCTTGACATACATTCCTGCAAGCCATTTGCGGTAGTAGTCAAGAAGCTCTACGACTTTGTCATATTCCAAGTATTCTTCCTGATAGGCAGGAAAAGATGGACCTATCTGCTTTCCTGTCATCTCATCTTTGCCTCCGTTTAAGCTCATTAAAAGCAGCTTGGGAAGATTTGCTCTAGCTCCGAAAAATTGCATGTCTTTTCCCAATCGCATAGCTGAAACGCAACAGGCAATTCCATAATCATCTCCAAATACAGGCTGCATGATGTCGTCATTTTCGTATTGTATTGAATTTGTCTCACATGAGACTTTTGCTGAGTATCTCTTGAAGCTTCCAGGCAATCTTTCAGACCATAAGATCGTCAGATTAGGTTCCGGTGAAAAGCCTAAGTTGTATAAAGTGTTGAGAAATCGATAGGAGTTTTTAGTAACCAAGGTTCTGCCGTCTTCACCCATCCCCCCGACAGCCTCAGTGATCCACATTGGGTCTCCTGCAAAAAGCTCATTGTATTCCGGTGTTCTCAAATGCCTTTCCATCCGAAGCTTCATGACAAAGTCATCGATAAGTTCCTGTGCTTGGGCTTCATTTAATGTGCCGTTTTTTAAATCTCTTTCTATGTATATGTCTAAAAATGTTCCTACTCGCCCTAAGCTCATTGCTGCTCCATTTTGTTCCTTTGTAGACCCAAGATAACCAAAATAAAGCCACTGAATCGCCTCTTTTGCATCCTTGGCAGGCTTAGAAATATCATAGCCGTACATTTGGGCCATTTCCTTCAAATATCCTAAAAAGGTTATCTGTTGATACAGCTCTTCCAAAATGCGGATCTGCTCATTATCGAGATTTTTATCTCCTATTTCTTTTTTGTTTTTCTTTTTCTCTTCAATCAGATAATCCACGCCATATAACGCAATCCGCCGGTAATCTCCTATAATTCTTCCTCTTCCGTAAGCGTCGGGAAGACCTGTGATTATTCCACTTCTCCGCGCTTCTTTTATTTCATCAGTGTAGGCACGAAATACACCGTCGTTATGAGTCGTCCTATAACGAAATTCGGTCTCTATTTTTTCCGAGAGCTTATACCCATATGCCTCGCATGCCTTTCTGGTCATCATCAATCCTCCAAATGGATTGACTCCTCTTTTTAACGGGCGGTCTGTTTGAAGGCCTACGATAATCTCATTTTCTTTATCGAGGTAACCCGGCGAATATGTGGTTAGGGAGCTTACATGGTTTGTATCAATATCAAGCACTCCTCCAAAGGCCTTTTCAAGCTTTTGATACTGAACCAGCTTATCCATGAGCTTTTTTGTGCGCTCTGTAGCACTTTCAAGAAAGCTTTCGTCTCCTTCATAAGGCGTATAGTTTAGCTGAATAAAATTACGGACATCTATCTCTTGCTGCCAATTTCCATTTTTAAAATCTTTCCAAGCTAATATGCTACTAGCCATAATATATCTCCTCCAATTTTATGTTAAGCATTCCAATGCTCTTTTTCATCTTCCACCAGCACTATACTGATGCCGGTAATGGCTGAATACAAAAAGAGCACCAATTCGATATCGAAATGCTGCCCAGACGGTCGGCTAATATATACTCTTATCCCACTGTGGTTTCTTCCACATTTACCCGTCAGGGATAAAAGAATGTCTCAGCTTGCTGAAACGTATATTTACTTAATTTTACGAAACTACTGGCCCTTTGTCAAGTGTTCCTCTGGATTTATTGTAAATTTAATGATATTTTTATTTTTCACAACTTTATATTTAATTGTATAATATAATTAAGTCAGCAATCAAATTCTAGCTATCCCAATTTATAAAGTCAGGAGGCGCATATCGTGGATTCTATAATAATTCAAAAAACCACCGACACCATTGGCAAGCATAAAAAAGAACACGAAGGATTTGAATACTACAAATCAGTGCTTGTTCCTGCTAGAGCAAGCGGTCAGTGCAAAGTGACATTATACGAAATCCCCCCAAAACAAGCGGCTTATCCATATCACTATCACACGAAGAACGAAGAATCTTTTTACATTCTAAAAGGCAAGGGTTTGCTTAGGACACCTAAAGGCGAAGAAATCGTAGGTCCAGGTGATTTCATTTTCTTTCCTGCCAGTAAAGATGGAGCCCATAAGCTTACGAATGTTTCAGATTCAGAATTCCTGGTTTACTTGGATTTTGATACGTATAATGATATAGACGTTGCCTTTTATCCCGACTCAAATAAAATAGGCATTTGGGGAAAAGGAATAGACCAGGTTTATAAAGTACAAGAACAGATCGAATATTACGATGGAGAATAAAAATCAAGGAGTGAAATCCATGTCAAAAAAATTATCTAACAAGCAACATGGTAAAATATTTGATGATATTCTGAAGCAGATGACCCAAACCAAAGGAGTCAGACACGTAATAATGGCTGCTGAAACCATGGACGGTTCTTTTGCTTGGGCAAAAGCAGAAGGTATCGCACACCCGGACGGCACCCCGATGGACGTTGAGACGCCTTTTTGGATTGCCAGCATCACAAAGCTGTACATAGCCTGCTGCATTCTTAAATTTCATGAGGATGGCCTATTGTCAATCGATGATTTAATAACCAAGCATCTGCCGCTAGATCTAATTAAGGGGATACATACCATGGGATGTACGGACAATACAGGCAAGTTGACTATTAGACATCTTCTGACTCATTCGTCTGGAATTCCGGATTATCTCGAAATCAAAGCCGATGGTGAGAAGACGATAATAGACCAAGTAGTGGAAGTCAGGGACATGAGCTGGTCTGTCAAAGAGATAATAAAAATAGTAAGGGAAGAAAATTCACCTCTATTTCCACCACAAAGCCTTGACAAAGACAAGTATAAAATCCGTTATTCCGACACAAATTTCCAGCTTCTTACAGCTATTATCGAAGCCACAGCCGGCAAGCCTGCTGAAGAAGCGTACCGGGATATTATATTTAAGCCCCTAAATCTAAACAGCACTTATCTACCGGGGTCAGTTCCACTAAAACCTACTAAAAAGGCATCCACGGTCTGGATAGGTGACGTGGCGTTTGAGGACAAGCCCAAAGCGCTGAGGTCCTTTGGCGACTTAAACAGCACTGTCAAAGACCAAGTTTCTTTCATGAGAGCCCTGTTGGAGGGAAAGCTGTTTGAAAACAAAGAGACCTTGGACTTTATGAAAAAAAATTGGCAAACCTTTGGATTTGGCCTAAGTCCGATATCACCCGGCTGGCCGATTCAATACTCCATGGGAATGATGCGCTTTAAAACCCCACGCTTTCTTTCCCCTTTTCAAGATGTGCCCGAGATTATAGGTCACACCGGAGCCGTGGGATCGTGGCTCTTTTACTGCCCTTTATACGACTTGATACTATCAGGATCAGTCAGCCAGGCAACTGCCGCTGCAGCCCCCTTTAAATATGTTCCTAAGCTCTTGGCAGCTTTAGGAAAGAGCCAATAACTTTGATTTTATTGAAATGCAGAAGGAGTAAAATGACCATGAGCATGATCATATCTGTAGGTATATACGCATTATTCGTTATGGCATCAACTTTTTTACCGTTTTTTAGCTTCGAAGGATACTCGATTTTTTCAAATACAACAAGTCATCTGGGAGCCCAGAGTTCTCCCCATGGTTGGATAATGAATATGGTATTTATGCTTTTGGGGATTCGTTCCATTTATATCTGTCTTAAGACCAGAATCCCTCATATTCAGTTTATCGGTACTATTTTCGCCACCAGCCTGATACTTACAGGTCTATTTAAACATGGGCCCATAGTTGAGGGGGTTCCCATCAACCTTCAGGAAGATATGCTTCATTCAGTCTTTGCAACTGCCACAGGGTTTAGCTTTTCTTTGCTTGCAATAGGCCATGGAATAATGAGCAGAAGCTCTCAAAGAATAGTTTCTCTTGCCGTATCATCGGTAGCTCTACTAATTCCTTTATTGATGATTTCCTATCCAAGTTATGCAGGAATCAGTCAGCGCTTTATGTTTATCTCTGCATTTTTTTGGCTGTTTTTTTGTTTTCAACCTGATGCCAGGTACAAATTAAAGGGACGGCCTTAGCCATCCCTTCTTTGTTGCAGCGATTATCTTTTTATTTGGATAGATCAAACCTATCTGCGTTCATAACCTTTTTCCAGGCTGAAACAAAATCAGAAACAAACTTGCCTTTAGACTCATCACTTCCGTATACCTCAGATATTGCTCTCAGCTCTGAGTTTGAGCCAAAGACTAGGTCAACTCTTGTTCCCGTCCACTTGCGCTTGCCAGTGTTTCTATCGAGTCCTTCATAAACTTCCGAACCTTCTGATACCGGCTTCCATTCTGTATTCATGTCAAGAAGGTTAACGAAGAAATCATTCGTCAAAGAACCAGGCTTATCGGTAAATACGCCGTGGGGAGAGCCCCCAAAGTTCGTATTAAGAACTCTCATGCCTCCTAAAAGAACAGCCATTTCCGGAACAGTCAAAGTCAATAGCTGGGCACGATCAATCAGCATTTCTTCAGCCGATACAGAATACTTCTTTTTCACGTAGTTTCTGAATCCATCTGCTTTTGGCTCGAGGACCTTAAAGGCTTCAACATCTGTCTGTTCCAAAGCTGCATCTGTGCGTCCAGGCTTGAAATCAACATTTACTTCATTGCCAGCTTCCTTGGCTGCCTGTTCCACGCCTGCGCATCCGCCAAGTACTATAAGATCAGCAAGAGACACTTTTTTATTTCCTGACTGTTTGCCGTTAAAATCTTCTTTTACTTTTTCCAGCTTCTCAAGAACGAGGCTTAACTGATCAGGTTGGTTTACTTCCCAATCCTTTTGGGGGGCAAGTCTTATTCGGGCACCATTGGCCCCTCCTCGCTTATCTGAACCACGGAAAGTGGAAGCTGAAGCCCAGGCTGTAGACACTAATTGTGATATCGTCAATCCTGTTTCAAGTATTTTTTCTTTCAACTCGGCTATATCATTATTATTTATCAGCTCATAATCCGCTTCCGGAACGGGATCTTGCCAAATCAAATCTTCTTCAGGCACTTCCGGACCCAAGTATCTGGATTTTGGACCCATGTCACGGTGTGTCAGTTTGAACCAAGCCCTTGCAAATGCATCTGCAAATTCTTCCGGATTATCCTTATACCTCCTTGCTATAGGTGCATAAATAGGATCCATCCTTAAGGAAAGGTCAGCTGTAGTCATCATGGGAGCGTGCTTCTTATTTGGATCGTGTGCGTCCTCCACGGTAGTCGCGGCAGCCGGATCTGTAGGTATCCATTGGTACGCGCCAGCTGGACTTTTTACTAAATCCCAATCATATCTGAACAAGGTTTCAAGATACCCCATGTCCCACCTTGTCGGCTTTGGCTTCCAAGCTCCTTCGATGCCACTGCCTATAGTATCTCCACCTTTTCCGCTCTTATAGGTGCTTTTCCAACCAAGACCCTGTTCTTCGATTGGAGCAGCCTCCGGTTCAGGTCCTACATGTGTAGCAGGTCCAGCCCCATGGCATTTTCCAAAAGTATGTCCGCCGGCAACTAGGGCGACAGTCTCTTCGTCGTTCATTGCCATTCTGGCAAAGGTTTCTCTAACATCTTTACCGGATGCTACTGCACTTGGTTCCCCGTTTGGCCCTTCAGGATTTACATAAATCAAGCCCATCTGAACGGCGGCAAGGGGGTTTTCTAAATCTCTCTCTCCTGAGTAACGCTTGTCATCCAGCCATTCGGATTCAGAACCCCAATAAACATCTTCCTGAGGCTCCCATACATCCTCACGCCCGCCTGCAAATCCAAATGTCTTAAAGCCCATTGACTCCAGCGCGCAGTTGCCTGCGAGAATCATCAAGTCCGCCCATGATAGTTTATTGCCGTACTTTTTCTTGATAGGCCACAAAAGCCTGCGGGCTTTGTCGAGATTGACATTGTCCGGCCAACTGTTAAGAGGAGCAAACCTTTGCGTTCCGTCTCCTGCTCCCCCACGTCCATCACCCATTCTATATGTTCCAGCACTGTGCCAAGCCATACGTATGAACAACGGTCCATAATGACCGTAGTCTGCAGGCCACCAATCCTGTGAATCAGTCATCAACTTGTAAAGGTCCTCTTTAACAGCTTTTAAATCCAGCTTTTTAAATTCTTCCCCATAATTAAATTCAGGGTCCATAGGATCGCTTAGATTGGAGTTTTGACGCAGCATCTTAAGATTTAACTGATTAGGCCACCAGTCTTTATTTGACGTGCCACCTCCTCCTGCAGTCGGATTTGAAGTTTTACCCGTTACAGGGCATTTGCTTTGTTCACTCACAGTATTTCCTCCCTTCAATTTTCACTTTCAATATTTAAAAGGCACTTCTTACAAACACCTTTGAAATAAACATCTTTGTCTTTAACTTTGAACCCAGATAAATCTTTTGTTTTTAAGACATCGAAATCCACCTTAAAATTAAATATCGATCCACATTTTTCACATTTGAAATGTCCATGGCTCTCGATGATTATGTCGTACCTGGTTTCGTTATCTTCAATATTTACCACCCTAACCAGTCCCGCCTGATGGAGTACATGGAGCGTGTTGTAAATTGTAGTCTTGGAAAGCGTGGGTACATCCTGTTGAAGATGCACGTAAATTTGATCTGCAGTAGGATGATTGAGGTTTTCACACAGGTACTGGAGTATTTTTAGTCTGTGAGCAGAAAGACGCAGGTTTTTATTCTTTAGTTCATCTACTAATATATCATAATATGTTTCCAAGCATTTCACAGCCTTTCAGGTTAATTCAATGCCTAAATTGTAATCATTACAATTTACCCTATATTCGGATATATACCCTTTGATATTGTTTACAATCACCAAAATCAGATAATAACAAATAGCATCCTAGAAAAGGATACTATTATGTGACATATGACATATGACATATGCTGATTATATATGCTCAATATCCGTGTGAATTGATATTTCATTACTTAAAGTTACTAAATCAGAGACATTCAGCTTATGAATATCGTCAACGCCGTTTGTTCTTGCAAATACTTTCAACTCGTCTGCTGTGGCTTTATAATAATTTACAAATGATGCTACTGATTTTTTTTCATTGAATAATTTTCTAAGCCCGTCATCCTGGGTGGTAATGCCCACCGGACATTTTCCTGTATGACATATCCTAGATTGAATGCACCCTATAGCTATCAAAGATGCCGTAGCCAAAGCTATTGCATCGGCTCCAAGAGCCAAACCTTTTGCAATGTCGGCACCGTCTCTAAAGCCTCCCGTTGCACATAGGGTTACCTCGCTTTTCATCTCGTCCAAATACTTTCTTGCCTTTCTTATAGCAAATACCGGTGGCACTCCTACATTGTCTTTTAGGAAAGTTGGCGATGCGCCGGTTGCTCCGCCTCTACAGTCGATGGTTATAAAGTCTGGTTGTGCACTTAAAGCAAGCCCGATATCCTTTTCTACATGACAAGCCGCGATTTTTATTCCTACAGGAACTCCTCCGGTAATGGATTTTATTTTAGATACGAGCTCTTTTAGGTCCTCTATACCCTCCATGCAAAACAACCTGCCAGGAGCATAGGATTCTTCACCTTGTTTGAGCTTTCTAATTGACGCTATCTCAGGAGTTACTTTACCAGCAGGCAGATAGCCGCCCAATCCCGGCTTTACTCCTTGCCCTATTTTTATTTCCACTGCATCTGCTTTTTTAATCGAGTCTTCATCATAAGTGAACTCTGCGGTTCCTACTTCGTATATGTAGTTTTTGGCAGCTTTACGGGAATCCTCAAGCATTCCTCCTTCACCTGAGCACATAGCTGTATCTACAATTGACGACCCTTTTGCAAGCGCAATCTTAGCTTCCTTTGACAAAGCACCAAATGACATGTGCGACACGTAAAAAGGCAGCGATATTTCTAAAGGTTTTTTTGCTGTTTTACCTATAACGGTCTTTAAACTCACCTTGGAATCGTCATCAAGGGGCATTTTATCTAGCTGACACCCCTTAAACACAACTTCTTCAAATCCGGGGAACGTCTTTAGCGTTCGCATGGAAGATATTTCACTCTTGCCGGTTTCAGCTAATTGTTTTATAGCTTTATATTTCTCGTTTTGTGCATTATATGTACAATCGACTGGATCTTCTTCCTTTATCTTTCCGTCATCTTCAAAATTTTCATACCAATGCTGTCCGTTGCAAAATGGCTTGTTCTTGGAATGTCCGCATCTGCAAAGGGTGTAGTGGTCTTTTGTTGCAGGCTCATCGGCATCTACCAGCTCTATCGAGCCTCTTATTTCATAAGGTCCATCCTTTGTCACCACTATTTCTTCATCATCATAATAAGAATCGTATTTTACTCCATCAATCGAATAGCTAAGTGCCCCTGACGGACATTTCCTTATAGTCTCGATTATTTTATCCACAAGCTCTCCATTTGGGTCTATCCAAGGCTCTATTCCCATTCTGAATACTTTGGGAAGCCCGTCTGTGCAGTAACCTGCATGGGAGCATATGCCCCTGTCATCGTGTATCGTTATCTCTTTTCCAATATAGTCATCGTCTCTTCTAGGAACTCTATCATTACTTTTTTTGTCATCCACTTTTATCTTACCGTGTGTTCCGTCACAAAAGGGTTTAGTCTTGGATTTTCCGCATCTGCATAGTCCTTTTGCATGCCCATCTGCATTTACTTTATTGCCATTTCCTTCGGTTATGTTTCCTAGCTCGTCGATAACATATGGTCCACTAGGCACGGTTTCGATTCTTGATTTTTTCATATTGTTATTTCACCTCAACATTTTCAATCTCTTGCAGTTATTTTTTATTTATGCCTTTTTATGTCTTTAAATCCCGATATCACATAGTTAATTTCTTCTGAAATTATATTTTGACTACATAAATTACGTTTCTTGTTATAGATTTACCCCATATAGGAAGTTGCTAATCTTTTACTTTTTTATAGCCATTATCGTATCGGAATTTGGTCTTCTCATTGACAAAAGATGCCCTCTGCCATAAACTTAAGTTAGGATAATTTAGGCGCATTATTATTTCAGAATCAGAATGTAATCGTTTAACAAATGTTGGATGGAGGCACATTTATGACAAACATACTTGATGTAATACCCCGGCACGTCGCTCATCATCACAAAATCCCTATAAGCTCGATTAAACTGAGCGAGGAAGTGCGGAACATGTGCGAACAGAACCGGTGCGGACATTATGGCAAAAACTGGGTTTGTCCTCCGGCCATAGATGACTTGGATAAGATTAAGAAAGATTTTTCATCTTACGATAAGTTTATTGTTTTATACGAAGTATACGAACTTAAAAACCAATATGACTGGAAAGGCATGGTCGATTCTGCTATAGACTTTCAGCACAAGCTGCTGGATGTGAAAAATCAAATAAGCAAGGAAACAAGGTTCAAAATTCTCGGGGTGGGGGCTTGCGCCTTATGCAAAAAATGCACCTATATCGATGGAGAGCCATGCCGTCGACCAGATGATAAAATAATATCCTTGGAAGCTCACGGAATCGACGTGATATCCTTGATGAAAGACAATGGCTTGAAGTATAATAATGGACCAAATACAGTCACTTACATCGGCGGCATCATGTATTGAAAAAGCACCGTTCAGGTTACTAGCTTGAACGGTGCTTCCTTTATTTTTAAAACATCTTTTTACTCAGCTCATCGATAATCTCAGTAGCGGTGTCGTATACCCCAGGAAAAGAGCTAAAATTAAGCCCCTGGGTCAAATTTGGAATGAAATAATGTTTCCCGCAGTTCTTGCATGCTCTCTCAATCTCACGCTCTAGTATCTCACGAGTCCAGCCGGGAAAATCAACGACTCCGCTGTCCACATCGCCCATGAAGCTTATCTTACCTCCATATTTTTTTATAAGCTCAGGAGTATCGTTGGTCGTCATGACCCCTTGCCATATATCAACGCCCATCTCTACCATGAATGGGACAAGATTGGCTGCATAAGAGTCGCTGTGATGAACAATCAGCTCTACGCCGTTTTCTTTATAGAACCCATATATTTTTTTGTACCTTGGAAGATAAAACTCTTTAAACATTTCAGGGGATATGAAAGATGACTTTTGGCTTCCCCAGTCATCATGATGAAATATGCAGTCAGGCTTGATTTTATCTATCATGACCTTCGCGTATTCAAGCTCGTATTCCATGATGTAATCTATCAGTTCGTGCATGGCTTCCGGCTCTTCATATAAAGCTATCAATGCTTCTTCCATGCTCATCAGGTGATGGGTCATTTCAAAGAGACCGGGCGCTATAAAACCAGTTACGAACTCTTCATTTCTGTCTACTGAATTTGCATGCTCTATTGCCCCAACCCATGCCTCGTCTGATGATTGAACTGTCGGTGCCTTAACGTATTTTCTCCATTCAGTTATATCTTTTAATACCAGATGTTCATCGTCGTGTACAGGAAATCCTCCTATCTGCCCTTCAGGCCAGCTGAATGTTATTCCCCATTCGTTTTTTATAGTTTGTCCCGGGCCTGCCATGGTCCCCAGGGGAGCCTCCATAATTAAGTTCATGAATTCATATTGATTAACGAATCTGTCAGGATTGCCTCCTCTGATTGTCTCAATCAAGTTTTGTCTTTTTGTTAACATAGTCAGTTACCTCCCCGAATTATTGATTTTTATCCTCTTGCAAGCTCTTTTGCTTTAACAGCCGCGCTCCCAGCATCAGGCGCATATCCGTCTGCACCTATCTGCTGTGCATATTCAGGGGTTACAGGCGCGCCACCCACCAAAACCTTTACATTCAGACCACTGTCCTTAACTTGCTTTACTGTTTCCTTAAGGGCTGGCATGGTCGTGGTTAAAAGTCCGGAACAAGCAACAAGCTTAACATTGTCATTTTCTCTAGCTGCTTTAACAAATTTTGTGGCAGTCACATCAACGCCCAAGTCTATCATTTTAAATCCTGCGCTTTCTACCATCATTGCAACAAGATTCTTTCCTATATCGTGCAGGTCTCCTTCTACTGTTCCTATTATGCAAGTTCCAAGGGATGTTGCTCCGTCGCTAGCCATATGTGGCTTCAGCACATCCACGCCTTTGGCCATTGCTTTTGCCGCAATAAGCATCTCGGGAACGAAAATTTCTCCTGTAGAAAACTTCTCTCCTACAACTTCCATTCCTTCTACCATAGCCTGCAGGATATCCTCTGCAGCGCTGCCTTCATCCAAAGCTTCCTGAACCAAACCCGGTACTAATTTTGTCTTTCCCTCTTCTACTTTTGCTTTAACTTCATCGATTTTTGCCATTTTGAATTCCTCCTTTGATCTTTGGTGTTTTATAATTATTGTTACTTTTTATTCCCAAATATACCTTCTCTGAAAGCTCCTATATACTCGATAAAGTACTCATCATTGCCCAAGAGGCCATCTGTTGCATATATCATCCCCATGAGATCTTTGTTCGTAGGATCCAGTATGGCGCTGTCCATACCCGCATTCATGGCAAGAACCGTAAATGCTTGATTGACCACTCTTCTGACCGGCAGGTTAAATGAGACATTGCTCACCGCTCCCGTTACATGGATATTTGGATACCTTCTCTTTATCTCGCCGATGAGTTTTACCAGCATTTTTATACCCTCCTCCGAAGCACAAACCATTTCCACAAGAGGATCTATATGCAGTCTGGAAGGGTCTATTCCATATTCCTTTGCCCTTGCCATGATTTTTTCAAAAACATTTAGCCTGGCTTCAGCGGTTGGATGAATCCCGCAGTCATCGCATAATAAAGCCGTACATTCCCACTTGGTGTCAGCTATCACGGTAAATACATCGTCTATTTTGCTGCCTTCCAAAGAAACAGAATTTACAAGCCCCGGCTTATTGCAAAAATTTATGGCTTCAGCGCAGATTTTGGCGTTTGGACTGTCTACAGCTATTGGAGTATTGGTAACTTCCTGTACCTGGTCTATTAGCCATTTCATCGTTTCCAGCTCAATGTCGTCATCTACGGATGCGCAGACATCAATATAGTTCGCTTTTGCATCTGACTGTATTCTTGCCAGATTTTTTATGAACTCTTCATCTCTTTCTGCTATTGCCTTTGCTACTGAAGGAATAGAACCATTTATTTTCTCACCGATAATTATCAAATTTGTCGACCTCCGTTTGTAATTTATTTGATTTTCATCGTTGTGTTATCGTTTACACTCCAACGAAAAAAAAATCGCCTCATTGATCTTCACAATTTAATCGTACTTGATTTTCAGATTTTTGTCAAACACTAACTGAAAATCCTTTCCATATTACAAAATACAAAACCCCTTAAAAACCTTTAAAGTCATGCAACTTGACAAATAAGACAAAATTAGTCATACTTATAGATAAATAATATGCAAAATGAACTTATACTTATGCAATTTAAAAACAAGGGGGATCAACAATGAAAGAAAGTGTTTTTTTACAGATTGCCGGCAACGAAGTAGACATTTGCGATTTTTCAAAAGAAGCTAAAAACGTATGGAAATCAGAAGGAAACAAAGTCAAGGACATCAAAAAGATCGAGCTCTACGTAAAACCGGAAGAAAACAAGTGCTACTATGTTATCAACAAGACCTTTAAAGGTTTCATAGATATAACAGGCTAGCGCGACCGCATCGACCTCTCTACTAGAGAGGTTTT
This sequence comes from Alkalibacter saccharofermentans DSM 14828, assembly GCF_900128885.1. Classification (NCBI taxonomy): domain Bacteria; kingdom Bacillati; phylum Bacillota; class Clostridia; order Eubacteriales; family Eubacteriaceae; genus Alkalibacter; species Alkalibacter saccharofermentans. The sequence goes on along the minus strand of NZ_FQTU01000016.1, from coordinate 30,659 downwards.
TTTGTTTTTCTGCCCTTTCCAATATGTACATTAATTAAATTTTATGTTTTATTATTCGTAACTATACGAATTTTATTTAAAAACAAAGTTCTATATGTTGTTTTAAAAAGATTCTCATGTTAAAATTAGCTTAAATTTAAACAAAGGAAAGGTATCATAATATAATGGAAATCAACTATCTATCAAAAAAAATAGGTATAATAGGCGGAGGCCAGCTGGGCAAGATGATGATAAACGAAGCATCCAAGCTTGGGATCAGCACTGCAATTTTAGATCCCGGAATTGACTGCCCCGCATCCCCGCTAGCCAACGAGGCAATCGTAGCAGCCTTTAATGACAAGGCTGCCCTGGAAGAGCTTGCCAAGAAAACAGACGTCTTGACCTGTGAGTTTGAACATATTTCAACAGAAGCACTAAAATACTTGGAGGATCATGGTTATATCGTCTATCCCAAAGCTAAAAGCCTCGAGGCAATCCAAAATAAGTACCAGCAAAAAAAGCTTCTCCAGGATAACTCCATCCCTTTGGGTCCATTTAAAAAAGCAGATTCCACTGAATCCATAAAAGCCGCTGCCGCCGAATACGGGTACCCTCTTATGGTTAAAAGTGCTTCAGGAGCCTACGACGGAAAGGGAAACTACCTGGTAACTTCTGAAGAAGAAATCTCAGAAGCATACAGCTCTTTAAATGGTGATGAAAATCTTCTTTATGTGGAGCAGTTTATCCCTTTTACAAAAGAAATTTCAGTTTTATGCTGTCGAACAATGAATGGAGAAATAGTCGTCTATCCTGTTGCCGAAAACATACATAGAGACAGCATTTTATATGAAACTATCGCTCCAGCAAATATAACCGATAAACAGACGCAAGATGCTGAAAAACTGGCAAAAGAAATCTGTCATATGTTTGATGGAGTGGGCATGTTTTGCGTTGAGATGTTCGTTCATGAAAATGGTGATATATTAGTAAATGAAGTCGCTCCGAGACCTCACAACTCAGGTCATTATACTATTGAAGCCTGCATTACCTCGCAATTTGAAAATCATGTGAGGGCCGTTCTTGGTCTTCCTCTTGGTAAAACAGATTTGCACAGCCCCGTGGTCATGAGAAATTTATTGGGTGAAGATGGTCACGAAGGCATACCCTTAGTAAAGGGTGTATCCGAGGCATTGGCTTATCCGGGACTGACGCTACATATATACGGCAAGTCCACTACAAAGCCCCAGCGGAAAATGGGACATTTTACCGTATTGGCAAAGACAGTCGAAGAAGCTTTAAGCACTGCTGATCAAGCTCAATCAGTTTTAAAAATCATATCTGAAAAAACACCGAAAGGATGATATTATGAAACCACTGGTAGGAATTATAATGGGCAGCGATTCAGATTTGCCGGTTATGGAACAGGCTGCAGAAATCCTAGACCAATTCTCCATCTCTTATGAAATGACCATCGTATCAGCTCACAGAACTCCAGACAGGCTCTATAGCTATGCAAAGAGCGCAGTGGATAGAGGCCTAAAGGTTATAATCGCCGGTGCCGGAGGAGCAGCGCACCTTCCTGGAATGGTGGCTTCCCTGACATCATTACCTGTGATAGGAGTCCCTGTAAAGAGCCGTACCTTAGATGGAGTTGACTCACTATACTCAATCGTTCAAATGCCTCCGGGCGTGCCTGTTGCCACAGTAGCGATAAACGGTGCAAAAAACGCCGGCATACTGGCTGCACAGATACTTGCAACTAGCGATGATGCCATATATGCAAGTGTAGACAAATATAAGAAAGATTTAGAATCAATGGTGCTTGAGAAGGCTCAGAAGATGGAAAATAAATAGCCATTAATTACAAAACCGGGATGTCTCTGAGATGACGCCCCGGTTTTTTATAAGCTATCAGCTTTCTTCATTTGTCTCTTCGCCTTTTAACTTCTCATCAACTTCAATTTTATTTTCTTCCATAAGCTTTTCCTGCCTTCTTATCTCTTCCCTTTTCCGTCTTCCTGCATCAGTCTTAACTTTTATCTTTGCAGGGTCTGGAAGCAGTGCTCTAAGCTCAACGGGCAGCGGGAACAGTATCGTAGTGGATTTGGAATCTGCTGCTTCTGACAGAGACCTCAGCATCCTTAAGGTCATCGCGCCTTCCTGTCCGGATAAAATCTCAGTTGCTTCGGCCAGTCTTACCGCAGCCTGTTTTTCACCTTCAGCCTGAATGACTACGGCTCTTCTGTTACGTTCTGCCTCAGCTTGTTTCGCAATCGCCCTTTGCATTTCATTGGGGAGGGTTACATCCTTTATCTCCACTGCTGTAACCTTTATTCCCCACGGATCTGTAGCTTCATCAACTATCTGCTGTATGATCTTGTTGAGTTTTTCCCTCTGGGACAACAATTCATCAAGGTCCGCCTGTCCAACTACGCTTCTAAGCGTTGTCTGGGCATACTGGCTCGTCGCGTCATGGTATCTTTCCACATTTACAACTGCCTTGTCCGGTGCTACAGCTCTGTAGTACAATACCGCATTTACTGTGCAAGTAACGTTATCCCTGGTTATTACTTCCTGAGGGGGGACATCGATTACTATTGTCCTAAGAGAAATCCTGGTTATCTTATCTATAAATGGAATTATTAATATCAACCCAGGACCCCTAACCCCTACCAATCTTCCAAGCCTGAATAGCACTCCCCTTTCGTATTCAAGCACGATCTTTATAGACATGCTAAGTATAAACAGCAATACTATCATTACGCCAGCAACCGTCAATACGGTTTCATTCAAGAAAAACATCTAATCACCCTCCTCGATCTCAGTTTTATCATCAATTCTTTCAACGAGTATCTTCATGCCCTCGCGACCTGATATCACGACTTCTGATCCTTCGGGAATCTTTTCTCCGCTTTTGCTCACCGCCTGCCATATTTCACCTTTGACTTTTATCATTCCCACAGGATTAAGTTCTTTTACTACCAATGCAGACTGGGCATTGAACTCTTCATTCCCCATTACTACCTTGGATCTTTTAAGTTTAATTATGCCTCTCAGTATTACGACCATCACTCCCGCACTTGCTATCCCGATGCCTATGCCAAAGAATCTGAATCTGGATATCCACTCCACAGGCATCAACGGTTCTACAGGCAGGAACATTATTCCTAGGACCATGCTGATTATCCCTCCTATGGCTAGTACCCCGAATGTGGGAGTAAAAGCCTCCGCCACAAACAATACTATCCCCAAGATTATTAATAGTGCCGCAAAAACATTTACTTCAAATGTCCCTAGACCATATAACCCTAAAACAAGGCTTATGGCTCCTAAAACCTCAGGGAAAAAAGTCTCTGGTGCTCCAAATCCTATAATCAATCCGTAAATGCCCAGCAGTATAAGCAGGAAGGAAACCTGTGGATCGCTTATTAGGCTTGTTATCCTGTCAATCAGGCTCATCTCGATATTCTCAATTTCAGCTCCTGCCGTCTGTAGAACTATATTTTCTCCTCCGGCAACAGTCTCAAATCCATCGATATCCTCTAAAAGTCCCGGCAAAGTCCCACTTATAAAATCTACAATACCAACATCCAAGGCTTCTGCAGAATCCAATGTCAGATTTTCCGTTACGAATTTCTCTGCAATATCAGCAGGTCTCTCTCTGTCTCTGGCTATGCTCTTGATATGTCCAGCCAAGAAATTAATCGTTTTATCGTCCGCCGCCGTGCTGCCCCCTTCCCCGGGAGAAATGGTCACAGGCATTGCCGCTCCAATCGTTGTTCCCGGCGACATTGCTGCCACATTGGAGCTTACCAGTATGAATGTTCCCGCTGAAGCTGCAATTGCTCCTTGTGGATAGACGTAAACGACTACCGGCACAGGGGAGTTTAAAATGGATTGGACGATATTAAGCGTGGCATCCACCAGACCCCCTGGCGTATCCATTAAAATCAATAGCGCTTCGGCATTTCTATTATGGGCAGTTTCAATCCCTCTTGTGACCTGATTAGCCGTTCCAGCCGTTATCGTTCCTTCAATACTTATAGTCATTACCAAGTTATCGCTTTGAGCTTTATAGCTTCCAGCCAAAGCTCCTGAAAAAACCAAAGCGATTAAAGCAACCGTCAAGACCCTTAGGCTGATTCTGGAAAAATCCACGATATCCACCTCTAACCCTAAAATTAAGCATTATTTAATATATATATACCCTTTTGAGAAAGATTGCATCAAAAAACCGGAACGTGGAATAATTAAGTTTAGTCTTTGATTTTATCTGCCGCTTGTGCTAAACTTGACTAGTTCAATAAACATCATGAAAGGTATATAATTATGAAACTAAATCTATTAAACAGGCGGATATTATATTTATTAACCGTCATTTTGGCAATTGCCACCGTATTTGTTGCAAATAGATATCTAAGCGGCAATATCACAAGGTTCGATGAAGATACCGATATGCCTATAGTCCGAGCTTCTGTAGAGGGGATAATCGACAAAACGACTGAAAGCTACTTTGCCGATCAGTCCGGCGGAGGAATAATCGAGATTGTCTTTGAAGCAAAGATTTCCTCCGGTGAAGCCAAAGGGAAAATCGTAACTGCATTACAAACAATCGAATCCACTCCTCCATATAATAGCACCCGTGAAGTGGCCCCCGGAGACAATATACTCATTATAGACGCAGGCATCGGCGGCTCAGAGTGGTATTTTGCCGAACATGTAAGAACTGACAATCTACTGATCTTAGGAATAGTATTTGCAATCGCTTTGCTGGCTTTTGGCGGTAAAAAGGGCTTTAATACATTATTGTCATTGGGACTTACCTGCGGTGCAGTATTTGCCGTGTTCATCCCTTCGATTCTTTCAGGACAGAATATATATTTGTGGTCCATTTTGGTGTGCCTGTATTCCATTCTTACGACGCTTCTGATATTGAATGGATACAACAAAAAATCCCTCAGTGCCATATTGGGCTGCTTTGGAGGCGTATTGATTGCCGGGGCCATTACCATCTTCATGGATGGCGCTCTATCCCTAACAGGAGTAATAAACGACGAAGCTGTTTATTTGTCTTATCTTCCCACTGAGACACCGATCAATCTTAGAGCTATTATATTTGCAGGCATAATAATAGGAGCTATGGGAGCTATCATGGATGTGGCGATGTCTATCTCCTCATCACTTTGGGAAGTCAAAAAAAACGTTCGCAACATAAGGCCCAAGGCACTTTTCAGGTCGGGAATAAATATAGGCAAAGACATTATGGGTACTATGTCTAATACCTTGATACTTGCATATATAGGAAGCTCACTATCCATGGTTCTGCTTTTGACGGTTTACGACTCGTCCCTTCTATATCTTCTCAACAGGGAGATGATCATCGTTGAAGTGCTACAGGCTTTGGTGGGAAGCTTTGGAATACTCTTTTCAATACCCCTCACTTCATTTTTTAGTTCAATTATATACACTAAAAATATTCAAGGTTCGTCCAGTTGACGGGCCTTTTGTAATTTTTGCTCAACTTATCACAATGCTTTACATATTTAATGTATGGTATAATTTAATTATCATATTATAAATTAAAGTTTCAGGAGGAGACTATGCTAAATAAAACAACCAAGACCACTTTGCTGATTTTAATCACCATTTTGCTTTTTTCAGGATGTAGCAATAATGAAAACCCTGCAGAAATTTTAGAAAAATACCTGTCTGACTGGACAACGTTAGATTACGAAAAAATGTACGATTTAGTAGATGAGAATACCCAAAATGACATCTCATTAGATGCTTTTGCCGGGCAATATTCTAATTTCAATGAAACCCTTCAAATAGAATCTATCAATTACGATATCACCCTAAGCCCAGAGGATATTAAAGCTACGGGCGAAAATGAAGACCGGATAGAAGTTCCCGTAAATATCCAGTTCGATTTTGCCCATGGTGTTTTGGAATCGACCTTTGAGTTTCCTATGATTAAATCAGATGCAGGCTCTTGGAAAATCCAGTGGGATCACTCTCTCATCTGGCATGAAATGGTTGAAGGCGACGTCTTAATTAAAAGACATGCTTCCCCTCAAAGAGGGGAAATAATCGATCGTACCGGCAAAGCTCTTGCCCAAAATGGCTACGTACTGCAAATAGGCGTTGTTCCCGGAAGACTTGGGGACATGAAGGATGAAATAGTCCGAGACCTCTCCCAAGCTTTTGGAATATCCCAAGGCTATATCAACGACCGAATGTCCCTTTCGTGGGTGGGTGATGATACCTTTGTAGATCTTGTGAAGGTTCCCAAGGATAATGAAAACAAAATCAGAGAAATCAGAGCAAAAAACAGCGGCGCTACCTACAGAAACGTAAGCGACAGGGTCTACCCTTTTAAAGAATCCGCTGCCCATCTGACGGGCTACATAGGCTATCCCAGTGAGTCAGATTTAAAAGACTTGGAGCCTCTCGGATTTTCTGCAAACGACAAGATAGGAAAAACAGGCTTGGAAAAAATATTCGATGAAAAGCTGCGGGGCATACCCGGAGTAGAGTTTTCGATCGCAGACAGCAATGGCAATCAAAAGACCACGGTGTTTAAACGGGATTCGGTAGCCGGTGAGACGATAAATTTGACTATAGACGCTGAGATGCAGCGCAAGCTTTTTTCTCAAATGTCTGGAGAAAAAGGCGCAGCATCGGTAATGAACTACGAAACCGGAGAACTTGTTGCTATTGTCAGCTCCCCTTCTTACGATCCAAACAAGTTCATACTTGGAATGTCAAATGCTGAATATGGCTCATTGGTAGAAGATGATGCCAAACCTTTGTTTAATAGATTCTCAAACACATATTCTCCCGGTTCTACCTTCAAGCCTATAACGGCTGCCATAGGATTAGATGAATCTGCCATTGATGAAAATTTCAGCATCAACGTTACCGGCAAGACTTGGCAGAAGGATTCTTCTTGGGGAGGCTATTATGTAACACGAGTAACTCCTAAAAGCGGAAGCGTGAATATGGAAAAAGCCATGGTTTATTCCGACAACATATATTTTGCACAAGCCGCTTTGGAAATTGGAGCTGAAACATTTTTGGAAAAATCCAAGGATTTTGGCATCGGTATTGACCTAAATCTTGAATACGGCTTAAAAAAATCCCAGCTCGCAAATAATGAAAATATCGGTTCTGAGGTTCTTTTAGCAGATACAGGTTATGGCCAGGGCCAGGTGCTAGTCAATGTAGTCAATCTACCTGTGGCATATTCCGCGTTTGTCAACGATGGGAAGCTTGTTAATCCTATTTTGCTTATGGACAGCGGTCCTGCCGTAAAAAATCAGATCATAACGAAAGATGTAGCGGACAAAATCTTAAACCTCTTGGACAAAGTCGTGGAAAGCCCACAAGGAACCGGACATGACGCTTATATTTCCGGCAGACAGATCGCTGGGAAGACAGGAACAGCGGAAGTCGATAATCCGGAAAACCCTGCTCAAAAATATGAGCTGGGTTGGTTCGTCGCAATTGACAAAAACCAACAGACGCCTTATATTACCTCAATGATGATCGAAGATGTTCAAAACAGAGGCGGAAGCCGTTTGACGATTAATAATGTGAAAAGCTTTATCGAAGGCTATTAAAACACAAAAAAACCGACAATAGTCGGTTTTTTTTATGCTATGTTGTCCATTTTAAAGTTAACAAAACCATATATCATCGTTATTAAGGGCGTTATCCAGCACAATACTGCATAGGGTGCAAATACCAGTGGATTAACTGCCATTACAGATATGACGAACGCACCGCTGCTGTTCCAAGGAATCAAAGGTGCTGTCAAGGTTCCTCCGGCTTCCAAAGCTCTGGTAAGGTTGTTGAGCTTTAGCCCAAGCCTTTTATATGCACCTTCAAACATTTGTCCCGGTATTATTACAGCCAAATACTGATTGGCGCCAAATATGTTTATCAGAAGTGCTGTTACTATTGTTGTAGCGGTCAATCTTCCTCGTGTTCCGACTAAGCCGGTCATCTTGCTAACCAATGACTTAAGCATGTTGCATCTGTTCATTATTCCTCCAAATGCCAGAGCCATTATTCCCAAGGATACTACAGAATACATGCTGGTCATGCCGCCTGTAGACAACAATTCGTCCATTTCTTCCCAACCTGTCTGTATGACAAAGCCATCATACAATATATGAAGAAAATCTTCTAGACTATGCCCTTGTACATTCAAAAGAACAAAACCTCCAAGCATTACTCCTGCAATCAGGCTTGGTATAGCCGGTGTCTTCCTCAAAATCAATGCCACTACGACAACGGGAGGAAGCAAAAGCAGCAATGAAAACTCAAAGTTTTCAGAAAGGATATTCTGGTAGGAAGCAATGGTTTCCGCATCAACTGTTCCTTCGGATAAAAACCAGCCCATGACTCCAAATACTATCAAGGAAATTATAAAACTGGGTACTGTAGTGTAGAGCATATGCTTTATGTGATCGTACAGATCCACCCCCAATACTGACGGTGTCAAGTTTGTAGAGTCGGACATGGGAGATATCTTGTCTCCAAAGAAGGCTCCCGATACAACTGCTCCTGCGATAGCGGCAGGAGGTATCCCAAGCCCTTGTCCTATGCCTAAAGCTGCGACTCCTATTGTTCCTATGGTTGTCCAAGAACTTCCTGTAACTACAGACATGATGCTGCACAAAATTAGAATTATAGGCAAAAACCACTCAGGCACCAATATTTCAAATCCATAATACATCATGGCGGGAACTATACCGCTGGCTATCCATACTCCGATAATCATGCCTATTATTAAAAGTATGATTAAAGAAGAAATAGCTCTGTTTATGCTGTCCTTAAAACCTTCTTCTATGGTATTCCAAGTATAACCATGGCGATATGCCGCAAGGCCTGCGGTAATAGCCCCAAAAAACAATGCGATATGGGGCTCAGCTTCGGCAACGAATACTGAAAAACCCAAAACTGCTACGACTACAGCTATTGGGATAAGAGAAAGAAATACAGAAGGCATCGGAAGATTATCATCATGATACATCAAAACCACCTCGTTTTTTAGCAACGCATCTTCTTACGTGCCATAATACAGGGGTTGTAGTGATTTGTCAAACTTGATTCCAACAAATAACCCAGCTGAAATCAGCTGGGTTATAATAATCAATATCTCATCGGGATTAGATTTATGTATTCTTCCAGTGGAGAATCGTTGTAGAAACACTCTATAATTTTTTTGCCCAAAGGATCCAGTTCCGGCGTATTGAATTTTTCGAGTTCTTGTTTGAAGAAGTCAATTAGAATCTGAGCTCCCGCATCATAACCTTCTGTGCCAATCTCCGACTGGGTTTCTGGCTGTAAAAATGCCTTTCTTATATACTGTCCATCAACTTTTAGAGACTCCAGACCGTAACCGAACAAAGAGCATCTGGCTTCTTTTAAGTGTTCAGGCTTAAACTTGGCGCTTCCCCTTCGTGCTATATACTCCCTTGCAATCCATTGGGGCATAAAACTGACCTTGTAAGCTCCGATATGCTGGTTGGGTATAAGCACATATCTGGTGCTTGGTGAATTTCTAATCTGATTAAGAAGCAGATTTGCCTGTTCCACCATTTTCCCTGTTGCAAAAGGCCAATATGAACCTACTCCCTCGCTTGTCATTCCTTTTGTTGCGGTTATACTTGGATTGTTGTGGCCTCTAGGGGCGACCAAACGCCATAGCCACGCCAATGCCGGTGGCAATATATGAAACAGCCCCATAATTCCGTAAGTGGGGGTTTCCCTGGTGCAAGGAGGAGTTCTTACTCCAAAGCTTCTTACATCCACTTCTACCAAATCTTCAACAATTCCTGGGACAAGCCTTCTAGGGAGTATTGCCCTAGGGTTCGGACAAGGTTTTCCATCCGAATCTTTTATATGTTCCCACACAAGGCATGTGCTTTTTGGAACCCCGTCTATATTTAAAAATATAAGCGGCTCCGAGGGATGAACGAATATCTTCTCATGCTCCGGAGATGTCCCGTACTCTGTAATGTGATCTAGCCTTAGGAACCAACCCTGCTCTGCATCCTTTACTACAAGCTTCTTGCTTCCCTCCTGCATTTTTGGATGGCATAGAGCCATATCGTCTGTGACAGGCCTTAGCTCACATGTTTCGGAAAGTTCCATATAGAATTTTTCCCCTGTAACTGTATTTTGTCCGAGAACGATTCTTCCGTCCATTTCTTTATGTACAGATTCAATCATTTCGCTTTTACCTGCACCGGAAGCACCTTCATGCATGATGACGATTTCGTTATCGTAAGGCGTGATCACCTTGACAGTTGACGCATGTACGGTAACCCATCCTTCTTTCTCACCGATATTAAGCAGTACGCCGTATATACCCTTTTTTGCACTCGGGCCAGGATATAAGTTGTAAGAAAACACTTCATGCATGTCTTTAAGCCTATTGTGTATTACTACCTGTTTCCCGCCAAAGTGAGTATGTCTGAAAGGCGGCGCCAAATATACGACTGCCTTTGGTTCAAAGCCAACAGGTACTTCTCTTTCTCCTACAAAGCCCTGAAGATCTGCAAGGGCAGCCGCAAAGAAAGCTGCATTGCGGGGCGCCACCAATAAGGCTTCGTAACCATACTCTTTGCCTCCTGCCATAAAAGGCATTACGATAATGTCTTGTTCTTTCAACCAATTGAAGGTTTCATTCCTCAAAGGATTGAAGTCCTCATTATAAACGTCGTCATATCTTGGTTTGTCGGTATCATTTTCATCTGCTACCAACATAGCGTCCGGATCTCTTCTTCTCATGTAGTCCTCCGGATAATTTATAACTGCTCCGTTTTTACACCTGACCACATCTGCTTCTTTGACCATTCCCTTTCCTTTAACTGAGTATACTACATCGAATTTGTCATTTGAGGGATCACCAAATGCCAATTCAACCAATTCATCTCTTGTTCGGGGAACGTATACGCTCTTCGCTTCGTTAAGCACCCGATTTAATTCATCAGAAATTTTAAAATTCTCAATACCCATACAATAAGCCCTCCTAGTTAAGTTTCTACTTGTTCATTATATGTTTTTTTTGTGTCGTTGAAAACCGCTTTTTAATAAAAAGTATAAAAATTTAAAACGTCTTTCCGCATTGTAAAACCCGAGACTTTCCTTTATAATTATGACTATAACCATTTGCCTTGTAAACCAATATTTTATGTTATACTGTAAACATAGGAAGAATAAATTTTGTATTTGCCATTTAGGTATTGTTTTATTTGATATAATCTATTATTATATTCAAATATGCCAAGATTATATAATTGATTCGGAGGTTTAAATTTGAACGTTATGATTGTAGGCGCCGGCAAACTCGGTGTCAGGCTTGCCAAGACCATGAATTTGGAAAATATGGATGTAACACTGGTGGACGACAATCCCAAGGTAATCGAGAAAGTCAACGAACACCTGGATGTATTAACAGTTGTTGCAAGTGGCATCAACGTATCATCACTTATGGAACTAAACATCGACAAATTCGATTTGCTTGTCGCTACGACTGAGGGTGATGCAACAAATTCAGTAATTTGCACATTTGCGAAAAAGCTGGGATGCAAAAAAACCATAGCCAGGATTAGAGATCCTGAATATATGGAGCAAATGTCCTTCATAAAGGAAGAGCTGGGTATAGATTTGGTAATAAATCCAGACTTGGCTACGGCAAATACTATAGCTAAATACCTTATGCGCAGCGTCGCTTTCTACTCCGGAGAATTTGCCAGCGGAAAAGTCAAGATGATAGACTTTAAAACAGGGAACCTTGAAAATTTTACAGGGAAAAAGATATCTGAAATCGAAGGCATGGAAAATCTCTTGATAACAGCCATCTCAAGAGAAGGCAGCCTGATTATCCCTGATGGCTCAACAATTTTGCAATCAGGCGACGTCATATACGTTATTGGCTTATGCGAACATATTGACAGATTCAGCAAGAGGTTTCAGCTTAAAGGCGTTGAGAAGAAGGTTGAAAATGCAATGATACTTGGCGGTGGAAACGTAGGCTATTATCTGGCAAAGGCACTTGCAAAATCCAAAGTCAAGGTAACTATAATAGATCAGGACAGAAGAAAGGTTCAAAAACTTGCAGAGCAGCTCGATCACGTATTGGTGATAAACGGCGATGGCACTGATATCACTCTATTAGAAGAGGAAAACATTGAGCAAATGGATGCTTTCGTAGGCGTAACAGGTTTTGACGAACAGAATCTCCTTATGGCTCTGATGGCAAAGCAATATGGTGTATCAAAAGCAATCGCCAAGGTCAGTAGACAAAACTACACCAAGATTATAGATAAACTTGACATCGATGTAGCAATCAATCCGGTCAATATAACTGCCAGCAACATACTTAAATATGTGCGTGGCGGCAAGGTAGCCTCTGTATCGTTGCTGCTGGGAGGAAAGGGAGAAGTAACCGAAATAATCGTTTCTCCGGATATGCCTTACATAAACAAGCCTATACACAACCTCAATTTGCCTAAAGGCCTAATTATCGGTGCAATAATACGGGATGGAAAAGTCGAGATACCCAATGGTTCCTCTGTAATCAGAGAGAACGACAGGATAGTTGTATTTACACTGGCAGAGGATATCGAAAGCTTAAAAACTCTATTCAAACCTGGCAAAGGAGGACTTCTCGGTGAATTATGGAATCGTAGCAAAAGTATTGGGTTCAATTCTGATAATTGATTCTGTTTTGATGCTTCCTCCATTGATCATGGCTTATGTTCTTAAGGAGGACAGCTTTTTCCCATTCTTAACAGCAGTTATAGCCACTTTATTATTAGGTTTCGTTCTTTCAAGGATCAAAACCACACGAAAAGAAATCAAGGCTAAAGAAGGCTTGGCAATCGTAACCTACGGCTGGATATTGGTATCTTTATTGGGAGCGCTTCCTTTTTATTTGTCCGGGAGCGTTCCTTCCTTTATAGACGCGGTTTTCGAAACCATATCCGGTTTCACCACAACCGGAGCTTCTATAATAAACAACGTAGAAATTCTGCCCCGTAGCATTTTGTTTTGGCGTTCCTTCACCCACTGGATAGGCGGAATGGGCATACTTGTTTTTTCCGTGGCGCTTCTCCCTGCTTTAGGTATGGGCAGCTTCCATATCTTCAAGGCGGAAAGTCCGGGCCCGGTTACCGGCAAAGTCGCTCCAAGAATAAAGGATACTGCAAGAGCCCTGTACATCTCTTACATATCCTTGACCCTACTTCAGATAATTTTTCTTCTTTTTGGCGGCTTAAGCTTATTCGACGCATCTGTATATACATTTGGAACCGTTGGAACTGGCGGCTTTGGTGTTTATAACGATAGCGTAGGTGGGTTTTCAACCTATGTTCATATAGTGATCAGCATCTTCATGATTCTTGCCGGAGTCAGTTTTTCATTGCATTTCTTCCTTTATACCAAGCGCTTCCGGGAGATAGTGACTGACAATGAGCTGAAAATGTATTTGCGATTTATTGTAGCCTCAATAATATTGATAACAGTCAATTTAACAATGACCCAATACAACAGTCTTTTTTATGCTGCTAGAGATGCTCTCTTTCAGGTAAGCACCATCATAACCACAACGGGTTATTCTACAGTGGACTTCGACCTTTGGCCTACATTTAGCAAAACCATACTTCTAGTTCTTATGTTCATCGGAGGATGTGCAGGATCTACTGCCGGAGGAATGAAAGTCATACGAGTTTTAATGCTGTTTAAGCTAATAAAGCGTGAGATATCAAAAATCTTTCATCCAAGAGCTTTTGCCCCTGTGAAGCTTGGTAAAAAAACAGTTTCAAACGAAGTAGTTGCCAGAATCAACAGTTTTATGGCTCTCCATGTAATCATATTTATAATTGGTTCTCTACTGATATCACTGGAAGGAATCGATATGCTGAGTGCAGTTTCTTCGGTTGCTGCAACTCTAAATAATATCGGTCCTGGATTTGAACTCGTAGGACCTACAAAGAATTATTCTGAATTTTCCCAGGCGAGCAAGCTTCTTTTTTCTTTTTTAATGCTGCTGGGAAGACTTGAACTATTTACTATAATTGCGCTCCTGGTACCCCATAGATGGACCAAGGAAAGCTAAAAATGCCGCTTATTTAGCGGCATTTTATTTTAGCACAAGTCTGCTGGGAAAGGCTTCACTAATGCTTAAGTTCCACATCTTAATTCTAGTGCCAGCGTCTTATCATATAGAACTTTACAGTATGGGCAAAAGCTACACAAGCTTCTACAAAAGGGCATATGCAGATATAGACCCAAATCATTATTTGACTTAACCTCCGGGTCGTCTGGTAACTCCAAACTGAAAACAAAGGGTTCTAATGATCTAGTCATAATAATTCTCAATACGCTAGTGGACAACATATCCTCATCTCGCTCCTGCCTTATTTCATATTGTTTGCTTTTTGAATATCTTCTACAGAAACTCCGTACTTCAGTGATATTGAATAGAGGGTATCTCCTTTTATGACTGTGTATTCATAATTTCGGGGCTTTGGCAGCATGCTGTTAACAGTGACTATCTCATACCCTTTATTCTTAAGCCCTGTTATTATTTCAGGCAAAGCTTCTACAGTGTGGTAACCTCCCACATGCATTAGAATGATGCCTCTATCCGTGGCATTGTCTAAAACTCTCGAAACCAGGTAGTTCTTTGTTACTTTTGTTCCCCGGATTTCTTCCGCCCAATCGTGACTGTCCACAGTCCACATCACAGTATATGGGTATCCTTGCCGGCCCAATACCCTGAGTACATTATCGTCATATTCACCAAATGGAGGCCTGAATAGATAGGGATTGCTATTTGTAATTTCCTTGATTATTCCAGTAGATTGGGTCATTTCATCATTGATTTCAGATGTAGTCATTTCTCTCATATGTCCGTGGGTCAGAGAATGGTTTTCAATTATATGTCCTCTATCACGGATGGCCATAGCCAGTTTAGGGTTATCCTTTACCCATAGAGCCCTTAAAAAGAAAGTAGACTTAACATCATATCTGTCCAAAACGTCCAATAAAGACATCGTTTGATCGTAGAGCCAACCGGCATCAAAAGTGATAGCGATTTTCTTGCCCGCCGAGCCTTTGATGGTTCCTTCCCGTACCACAGTGGATATTTCAGGTTCTCTTTGAACGCTGCCTGGTATTATAAGCTTCTGTCCTACATAAATAGCCGTACTGGAGTCAGGATCAGGCTTGGGATCAGGCTTAGGTCCAGGTCCAGGTTCAGGTCCAGGTTCAGGTCCAGGTTCAGGTCCAGGTACAGGTTCAGGTCCAGGTACAGGTCCAGGTCCAGGTTCAGGTCCAGGTCCAGGTTCAGGTCCAGGTCCAGGTCCAGGTCCAGGTACAGGTACAGGATCAGTATCAGGTACAGGATCGGGTTCAGGTCTAGGATCAGGTCCAGGTACAGGATCTCCTCCACCCCATGGCCACGTACATCCGCTTGATATCACCAATACCATAGCTATAATTATCACCAACAATAAAAGCGACTTGTTTTTTTTATATATTCTCACGACCAAAACCACCTTATATATTTATATACTTATTTATACCCCTATATTTACATTAAAATTCTTCTAAGTGACTGAAGTCACTGTTTTATGTGATATAATCTGTAAAATAAACTTATATGCAAATAAAAAGTATAAATGGAGGTTGAACTATGAACGGCATATCAATTGCAATGGCCTTTGCAGGAGGACTCTTGTCTTTCTTATCTCCCTGCGTGCTTCCCCTGGTGCCCGCTTATATAGGATACTTGACCGGTTCAGCCGTTAGTGAAATAAACACGAGAGAGCAAAAAGCGCATCTGCTTGCCAAATCTTTAGGTTTCGTCTTGGGATTTAGTTTTGTATTTATGATTTTAGGCGCTTCAGTAACAACTTTGGGAAGTCTTCTGATAACAAACAAGCTTATTTTTCAAAAAATTAGCGGAATAGCTATAATCATTCTTGGAATTCATTTGACAGGATTTGTCAAATTGAAAAAGCTCTATTACGAAAAACGTCTTTTTCCATTGAGTGGCAAAGTAAATAAAGCAGGCTCTTTTTTTGTGGGTATGGCTTTCGCTGCAGGGTGGACCCCCTGTATAGGACCTATACTTTCGTCAATATTGATTTTTGCCGGAAATATGGAGACAATCTCTATGGGAATAACCATGCTGGGCTTCTATTCTTTAGGGCTCGCTGTGCCTTTTGTTCTTGTTGCAGCTTTAATAGAGAAGTTTTCGCATTACTTCAAAAAATATTCGAAATACTTGAGATATGTCTCGCTAATAAGTGGAATACTTCTCATAATAATGGGTATATTGATATTTAACGATAAAGTAGGAGTGTTGGGAACATATCTGGACTTTATTGATTTTTATTAGAAAGGATTGTTGAAATGAATAAGAAATTTTTAAACATATTGATATTGCTCCTGGCCGCAATAATAGTTTTGGTAATAGCATTCGCAGTTGTAAACAAGGATAATGGTCTTTCATCGACTTTGCCGAATAATCAGCAACAAGAAGGACAAAGCCAAGATCCGGTTGCAGCTCCTGACTTTACACTTACAGATTTAGAGGGAAATACGGTTTCCCTATCAGACTATTCAGGTCAAAATGTATTTTTGAACTTTTGGGCAAGCTGGTGTGGTCCCTGCAGAGATGAGATGCCTGACATGGAGCTTATACACAAAGACTTTGAAGGCGAAGTCGTTATATTGGCTGTCAATGTAGGAGAAAACGCTGCGACCGCTTCAGGGTTTAGGGAAGATTACGAATTGACATTCAAGATATTGTTGGATGAAAAAAATGAAGTTGCCTCCTTATACGGCGTAACAGGTATCCCTACCTCTTACTTCATCGATAAAGAAGGCAACATAATGTCTGGTTATGTTGGTACCATGGACTATGATACCATAGAAAGCTACATCATTAGACTTACCCAATGATTCTCAAATCAATAGTCTAGATACATATCTTCAGGGACATCTTCTTCGAAGTGGTTGTACTTTTTGATTAATTCAACCACTTCGTTTGTTGCGAGGTTACCGGTTTCCTTAATGGCCTTTGCGAGGGCAACGAGGAACTCCGGTATTTTTTTTGCAGGCACATCTCCCACTTCAGCCCCTAGCCTGGTTTTGTTTCCTTCTACCAATCCATCCAGAAAAACAGCATAAAAGGGCATAGCTCTGCCGTTTACTTTTTTCTTCTTTCCGCACAATCCAATTTCACCCTTTTGATGCTGGCCACATGAATTTCTACATCCTGAAATAAAAATCCGGGGAAGCTGCCTTTTTGTATCCAGTTGTTCATCATTGAATCTCTTTACGGTCTCTCCTAAAAGTTCTTTAGATTTAAGCATGCCAACCCTGCATGTGCCAGCTCCTGTACAGGAAACAGAGCTTGCCAAGGGATAATCTGGCATTATGTCTTCAATAACTTTTAATAACGTCTCTCCGTCACTTTGGGATAAATCCCTTATATAAAAGCCTTGGGTACTTGTGAGCCTTATGGATGTTTCATAAGGAAGAGACTTTAAAAAACCTGTTATCGACTTTAAATCATCTGTGGATATGTAACCGCCTGTAGGATGAACATAGACACTGTATTTTCCACTTTGGATTTGTGGCAAAAGCTTTTCTTTTTTATCTATTTTCATTACAGGTCGTTTTTTTTCTGTATCAATGCCATATTCCACTGTCAAATCCAGGTCGTTGTTTTTTATTACCTCCTGGAGAATATCTTTATATAGCTCTTTAAACTTATCTTCTCCCAGTCTGCCTAGAATATAACGAATCCTGGCTTTATTTCTGTTTTCGTAGTCACCTTCTCTTTGAAACAGGATCTTCATAGCTTCAACGTGGTAAAGAATCATTTTGTCATCAATGAATTCATCTAAGATGAGCGATCTTGATGGATTTGGTCCTAAACCACCACCGCCGTATACGGAAAAACCTATTTTGCCATCGAATTCTTTTGCTATGAAGCCTAAATCTGCTATACCTGCGTTTGCACTGTCTTTCCATGAATCGCTTACCGAAATCTTATACTTTCTCGGGAGCTTAAATGCCGAAGGGTCTTTAATTAGGTGTTCATTTATTCCAAGCGCATATTCAGTTACATCGAATACCCCTTCCGGATCCACGCCAGATAATGGAGATGCAGCTATATTTCTTACTGTATTGCCTCCGGCACCCTTTGTAATTATTCCAATGCCCAATAGTTCATCCAGTATGTTTGCGGTATCCTCGATTGAAGTCCCGTGAAACTGGATATCTTGCCTGGTGGTGAAATGAAGAAGATTCCAAGCGTATCTATCAGCGATTTCTATAAGGCTATCAAGCTGTTTTATGCTTGAAACGCCTGCTGCTATCTTAGCTCTGACCATATACTTACCGTCTTGTCTTTGCTCATATATACCAAAGCAGGACCTTATAGGTTTGAACTCTTTTTCAGTGATATCACCGGATAAAAATTCTTTTACCTTGCTTCTGTATCCAAGTTGTTCCTTCATTACCGATTCAGGATACACCATCATTTGCATCACGCTCCTTTACTACATTTTACATTGTTTGCATTATTTCATCCAGCAAAATGACAGCTCTATCGGTTTGCTTCTTCATAATAGCTGTTGTCTCCCCACTGATAAACGTCGAAATCATTTTGGATAAGCCCTTCGTTTATTAAAAAGTCCTTGTTTGAGCTTACTTTATCCAACCCCAAAGGCTCAATTTCCAAAGAAAAAAATTCAAAAGCTCCGTCATCTGAACCGTAAAGATACTCTGCTGTTTCAATGCTGATTCGTGATTTTTCAGCAAATATCTCGTATGCGCTCTGTGGATTTTCCACCGCGTACTCCTTAGCCCTAATAAAAGCTCTCAAAAAGGCAGTTGCTGCTTTTTCGTTGCCGTCTATAAAATCACTTCTCCCTATAAGAACAAAAGCACCTGTCCAGTCGTCATTTTCCCGTGAGGTATTTATTATTTTGCCAATGTTTTTTTCAAAAGCCAGGTTCGCTATGACTCCGTCTGTATAAGCTATGGCGTCTACATCTCCACTAACAAGGGCCGCTTCTGCGTCAGTGGTCATATTAATAAGCTCTACATCGGCTTCGCTTAAGCCGTACTCCTCAAGAGCCTGCAAAAGATATTTTTGAATGAAGGTACCCCTTGGATACGCAATTTTTTTGCCTTTAAGGTCTGCAACGCTTTCAATCCCCGAGTCATCTCCTACTACTATGCCCGCATGTCCTTGAGTATTCACTATGCTGATAAGTCTTGTATCAATTCCTCTTGATTGAATTACTATCCCCGGAAAATCAGCATAAAGAGCAAAGTCAATGTTTCCGCTGGCCAGTGCTTCATTGACAGCCGGACCTGCTCCTGTGAATCCCTGTGAGTTAAGCTTAAAACCTTCTTTTTCCAGTTCTTCTTCCAGGTAGCCTAGTTCCAGAGCCAGCCCCCCTACCCCGTCTATAAAATCATTGGCTCCTATGGGATATCCCAGCTTAACTTCCTTTAAATCATCCGCTGAAGAATCATTTCCGCCACCTGCAGTGCATCCGGCAAATACAACCCCTGCTATGATAGTCAAAATTATGGCTTTTAAATACTTGTTCATGATTTATTATCTCCTTTATATCATATATTCAGGATTTATATTTTCTTCTTCAAAGAAATATCCCAGTATCTGTTTTTTTATTCGGGCAAATTCCAAGCTTCCCCTATCTTTGGATTCGTATGAATCCCCGTTGATTACTGACCTGATTTTACCCGGTCCGGCGGACATAACAACGATTCTTTGCCCTAGATATATTGCTTCGTCTATGTCGTGGGTGACCATGATCATCGTGGTCTTTTCCGACTCCCAAATTTTAAGTATTTCCTTTTGCATCTGAATCCTAGTCAATGCATCCAATGCTCCAAAAGGCTCGTCCAGCAACAGGATTTCCGGATTATTTACAAGACCTCTTGCGATAGCTGCTCTTTGGGCCATACCTCCAGACAATTGATGGGGGTATGCCTTATGAAACCCATCGAGTTTCACCATCTTCAAATGATCTGTAACCAGCTTTTCTCTAACGGCTCTGCTTTCGTTTATAAGACCAAAGCCTACATTTTCATCTATAGTAAGCCAAGGCAACAGTCGGTGCTCCTGAAAAACCATGCCTCTATCCGTGCCGGGACCGGATATCTTTGTTTCACTATAAGTTATGCTGCCTGAAGAAGCGGACTCCAGTCCGGCTATTATTTTTAGCAAAGTGCTCTTTCCACATCCGCTATGGCCCAATATAGTGACAAACTCTCCTTTCTTGACATCCAGATTAATATCCTTTAAAGCTGTTACATCACCGCAATTGGTGGAAAATATTTTATTTAAATCTTTTATTGACAGTCCCCTCATCAAATTCCTCCTCCTATTTTTTCCAAGGCGTAATCCTTTCAAGAATCAAGGTCAAGGCCTTGTCCATAGATACCCCAAGAACGCCTATGGATATCATTCCGACAATCATGACATCCGGCTCCATCATGCTTCTAGCGTCGCTTATACGAAAGCCTATACCCGAGCTTGCAGCGATAAGCTCTGCCGCCACCACTGCAACCCATGAAATGCCCAATCCAAGCTTCAATCCTACGAATATCTGGGGAAGGGCAGAAGGGAAGTAAACCTTCTTAAAAGTCATCCATCCGCTAAGCTTATACAAGGCAGCAACCTCTACCAACCCTTTAGGTGTGGAACGCATTCCGCTGATAGTATTAATAAGTATTGGGAAAAATGCTGCGAGAAAAATCACAGCCACTTTAGACTCTTCACCTATGCCCAACCATAAAATTATCAGAGGTATCCATGCCAGGATGGGTATCTGTCTTATTGAATTTAAGGTCAGTGTGAAAAAATCGTTTATATGCTTTGAAGTCCCCATGAGTGTTCCGAGAGTCACTCCTGCAAATATTGCCAACAGGTACCCCCTTAATACTCTGGTTAGGCTGACAAGTATGTCTCCGACTAGCAGACCTGATTCCATCATATTTAAAAATGCCCTAGCCACATCCCCTATCGGCGGCAAAATCGCCGGAGGAAACATCCCACTTTGTACGCTCAAATGCCAAGCCAGAAGTATGATTAGCGGCAGTATGAGTCCCGTAGCATTAAGATTATTGACTTTTTTATTCATCCAGACATCTCCTTTAAATTTTTGAATCAGTATCGGATATTACACAAAACAAAGCCTCGTCGTCTTCTCCTTTTGCTTCAATTATCCCATCCACTTTGACTTTCCTTTCAAAACCGCTCTGAGCCGCTCCCGGAACCCTGAAAGTGGTTACGTCGATTGGTTCGATCTTTGTTTCCTTTGGCTCTTCAAGCTGAGGTATCCAGCTGTAGGGCACTCGGTAGGCTCTATATACCATGTTCATCTTATCTAGGCTTCCACCCTTGAAAAAATATGGGCTGATATATTCCCAAACCAGCTGGTGATCATTAGTAACTTCCATGAGCCTGCCATCAGATCCTTCAGTTATTAGGGTGTTGCCATTGGGAAGCCTTTGGGCGCTGCTTACAAATGGACTGTAGAATCTATAAGAATCAAGGGGGGTAATGAACCCGGCTTCCCCGGGAGTATATTGCCATATGACTTCCAGTGTCACCGGATTAATTTCAAGCACCCTGGAATAGTCTCTTTTGGCATTCATCCTCCCTGTAGGCGCCGTAGGGTTTGGGGCGCCGTATCCTCCCCACCCTCCATTGTCATATATGAGGATATTGCCTGCACCCGGCAGTCCGTTGGGAATCATATGGGCATGATGTGGGCCTATTATCCATCCAATTTTCTTAAGCTCTTCAGATGAGTCGTAGTCGGGTCCCAGTCTCCATACTATTTTGCCGGTTTCTTTACTTATTATAGCCACTATGTTTGATTCTCGAGAGTCCCAAATTATGTTATCCGGATGAAATCTTTCGTCTCCTTCTTCATACCACTTGTTCTTTCCAAGAGTCGACATGGTATTTATATGAAGCCAGTCTCCCATCCCTCCTCCGGAAGGTCTGTAGTTTGGATCTCGGTATAAAATATTTTTCGCCGCTTCTCCAAATCCCATTTCCTCAAAATGTTCGTTAGGTCTCCATTCCCAAACTATATTGCCATCCCAGTCTACCTCTATGATTTTATCGTCCAACAGGACCTTTTCGGAAATTTCAGTGTTTATCACATTTTCATGGGTGAGTATCAGGGTGTTTCCCTTATTTGTTTCAGGTGTCTGATCTGGGCTGAAATAACCGGTAGAAGAACCTTGTCTTTGGTAGTCGTGGTGTTGTCTTGCCATCCACCTCGGTGCTTCACCGGGATCTTCCACATATTCATTCTTATCAAAGCTCCAAACAACATTTCCTTCCCAATCCACCTGTACCAAGTCTACTTCATCTTGAATACCGTGTTTTGCACTTCTTTGTCCCCTGCTGCCTAAAACATATCCTCCAGGTAAAATTTTGTTTGGAAAACCGCTCAGGCCTTCCCATAGCTGTACTTCTTTGCCGTTCATGTCGATCAGAAGCGCGCCTTGTCCTGCAGCTTGATAAATCGTATAGCCCCCATAAGCTTTTTCAGTATTGTATATCGTAGTACCTGTTGGATGTATCGTCGGATGCCCCATTTGCAGTTCCCTCCATTTATTATATTATATATATGTTTACTATGCGTTGTTTTGATAATGTTAGCACGCATATATTAGTTTGTCAATATGTTTTATATGTTTTAATGCAAAAAAAGACCCTCAGGTCTTCTATTGATTCTTAAATGGATACTTTCTGATTATTTTATATTCAAGTTTTCCATCGATATTCACACTTTCAAAAATACAGATTTCCTTTACATGGATAATCTCAAAATCACTTTTTTTAATAAAATCCAGCTTAATGGGGCCGTCGTCGTTAAAATCGATGTTTTGAGCCAATGTCACATGAGGCTTGAAATCCCTATTTTCTCTTTCAAAACCCAGCTTTTCCATGGAATTTTCTACTCCTGAATACAGGTCATTAAGTTGAACTAAGTCTCCTCTCACCCCAAGCCACATTACTTTTATTCTCTCTGCCTTGTAAAAAAAACCAATGTCACCAAGCCTCAAACTGAAGCTATGGATTCTGGAGCACAGTCTTTCCAGTTCTCTTCCTATTGTTTCGATTCTGTCAATTGGGACTGGTCCAAGATATTTTAAAGTAATATGAATATTTAATGGGTCTTTCCACTTTCCTTTAATCACATGTTTTTTCAATTCATCTTGCGATGCTGATATTTGAGATTTCAATATTTTATCGATTTCAATTCCGACGAACAGTCTCACCTTCTTCACCAAATCACTCCCGGTTTATGCCTTGATCCAGATCAGCTATAAGGTCTTTTGCTTCCTCGATTCCGACAGAAAGTCTTAGCAGATATTCATCTACCCCTATTCTGTCTCTTATTTCCTTTGGTATTGCTTGATGGGTTTGCTCTATCGGGTAAGTAATCAAACTCTCCACCCCTCCCAAACTTTCAGCAAATGATATGATTTTTAAACGTCCCAGTATATCTCTGGCTTTTTTCACATCTTTAACTCTAAAGGATATCATCGCCCCTGAGCCTTCAGATTGCTTATTGTTGATTTCATGACCGGGATGATCCTCTAGACCTACATAGTATACCTCTTCTACGTGCTGATTAGACTTTAACCACTGTGCAATTTTCATTGCATTTGACTGCTGCCTCTCCATCCTTATACCCAATGTCTTGATTCCACGCAAAATCAACCAACTGTCGAATGGAGACAAAACCGCTCCGACAGTCTTGTGGATCATGTCAATCCTTTCTGCATCGTCAACATCATTGGTCACTAAAAAACCTGCAAGGGTATCGTTGTGTCCTCCAAGATATTTAGTTCCGCTGTGAACTACCATATCTGCTCCAAGATCGAGTGGCCGCTGAAAGTAGGGTGTCAAAAATGTATTGTCAACTATTAATTTCAAGCCTTTTTCCCTTGCCAGACATGCTGCCTGCCTTATATCTGTCACTTTCATCGTCGGATTGGTAGGACTTTCGATAAAAAGACATTTTGTGTTCTTTTGGATATTGTTTTCCAATTCAACAATTCTTGATGTATCACAATAAGTTACTTCTATTCCGTTTTTCTTGTTGATTTCCTCAAACAACCTGTATGTTCCGCCGTACAAATCATCTGATGCTATTATATGGTCTCCAGGAGAGAACAGCTCCATCATAGCAGCTATTGCAGCCATGCCTGTTGAAAAAGCAAATCCTTTGCTTCCACCTTCCAACAAGGCTATGGTGTCTTCGACTTCTTCTCTGGTAGGATTTTGAACTCTGGAGTAATCGTAACCTGTAGATTCTCCATAGGCAGGGTGTCTAAAGGTGGCGCTTTGATAAATAGGCATGCTGATTGCACCGGTTACCTCTGCCAACGATCTTCTGCCATGGACCATGTTTGTTTTTATATCCAAGTTATTTTTTTTCATAACATCACCTTCCCTTAATGCTTTTAGTTTAGCCTGTTTTACTATTCTTATCCAACACTTCATTCATGCTGCCTGTCCTGTAGCCCTTCATATCGAGACAAACATAAGAAAATCCAAACCCTTTGAATTTTTCATCTATTTCATTCAACAAGTTCTTGTCTAATATTTTCGCAAATTCTTTTTCTCCGATTTCTACCCTAGCCAAGTTTTCATGATGTCTGACTCTCAACTGTCTGAATCCAATGTCCATAAGGTATTGTTCCGCCAATTCCACCATCGTCAATTTTCCCGAGGTGATCTTGTTTCCGTAGGGAAATCTGGATGACAGACAAGCAAAAGCTGGTTTATCCCATGTTGGAAGGTCCATTTCTTTTGATAAAACTCTGATATCTTCTTTGGTTAAACCTGCGTATTTCAAAGGACTTACAACACCCAGTTCTGCAGCTGCCTTCATTCCTGGTCTGTAATCTCCGGTGTCATCGAGGTTGGACCCATCTGCCACATTTTTAAAGCCTATGTTTTTTGCTACTTCACCAACTTTAATGAACAGCTCGTTTTTACAATAATAACATCTGTCAATTGGATTTTCAGAAAATCCATCAATATCTAATTCCTCAGATTCAATCACAATGTGCTTTGCTCCGATTAGTTTGGCATATTTCACCGCTTCCTCAAACTCTCTTTTAGGATATGTTGAAGAAGTGGCTGTAACCCCAACCGCTTTTTCCCCCAACACGAGGTATGCAGCCTTAAGCAAAAATGTACTGTCCACCCCTCCCGAGTAAGCTACGGCTACGCTCTCTAGGCTTTTTAAGTATTCATCCAATATCTTCTTTTTGCTATATAACATGTTTCCTCTCCCATCATTACCTACTATTTGTATATGATTTATTTGGTTATTGTTACATTTTAACCCCTGTCAGAGCTCATGTCAATATCAATCGAAGACAAGGCTTATTCTACTATTGACAACAAAAAAGTCTTAAGGGACAGTCAATCAACTCAATTATGATTGCCGTCCCTTAAGACATTGATTCATTAGTCATACAATTTCCTTTCTGATGGCTAATGGATTTTCACAAAGCTTCTAAGATTTTAAGGTTTTTAGTTCATATCTTTGAATACCTGTTGCAATGTATCGGTTGCTCATCGTTTACATAAGACATGTATTCAATAAGACTTACTACCATCACAACTTAAAACACTTGATATTCTCTTCCAACGAACTTTGCTTTAAATAATCGGTTTGGATTTTCTAAATTGTTTTTTAAGCAATTTGTACTTTTCCTTTCCTATTAAAGCCACTTCCTTTTATCTCTTCTTGCTTTGTACTTATTATTATAACAGGTTTTTTTTATAAGTAAACCCCTTTTTATAATTTTTTTGATTGTTTTTTAAGTTTTTTAGTAATGTGCGACCTAATCAAGCACGAATGTGTTCATATACAACCAAGCTGTATCCGGTGCGTTGCTGTCAACCAGCCAACTTCCGCTCATTCCCATTTCCTTAGCTCTTTTCTCAAAATGGCACATGGCAATCCCCATATCAATGTACTTGAGTTCAATCTTTGCATCGACAAGATAGAAATGCACTCTTGATTCATCCCATATAACCCTTACCGGTTGCCTGTTCATTGCCGAAGGCGACCATCTGACGGCTTCAAGTATCTTTATTTTATCTTTATCATCAATTATATTTAAATCCTTGTCGAAATAGCATTCGTTAAAATCCATTCGGTTTCTTTTTATGCCGCTTATTAAAAAATCTCTTAACCTTTTCCCTTGCGCCTCATAACCCACAGTTAAAATTGCCGGTATGCTCTTTATACCGTTTTGGGAAGACTTCATTGCATCAATAACGTTTTTTTTGGAAAAAGATCCGCCGAGCCAACAGGTGCCAAGGTTCATATCTACCAATTTCAACGATATATTTTCTAAAACATAACCGTAGTCTATATAGGAAAGTCTTTCTTTTTGACACCATCCAAGAATTGCTCCATACTTGCCGCTGATAAACCCGTAAGTTCCAATTTTTCCTTTTCGCGAATCCAAGTCTTCCACAATGAATTCCAGCTCGATCTCGTTTCCATTTGGTCCTGTCATAGGATTTTCAATCATATGCAGTATTTTAGTTATCTCGTCAGCACTTAAAAAAGTCTCTTTATATATTCTGACTGATTTCCTTTTATCAATGGCATCCATAACGTATTCCTCCAATGTATGATTATCTTGTTGTCTCATATGGCCAATCTACGATTCCACCTAAATCGTAAAGGTTTCTATAACCAAGCCTTTTTAAGATTTCACCGGCTGCTTTTGTTCTATTGCCTGTTCTGCAATAAATGACTATCTTTGCATCTTTGTCAGTTAAAATTTCCTCAGCTCTTTCCTCAAGCTCGTCTACAGGAATTAGTATGCTTCCTGGAATGTGCCCTTCATCATATTCTGCCTGGGTTCGCACGTCGACGAGAGTAAAGTCTTCATTTTCTTCCATCATAGATTTGACTTCTTCAGGTGAAATAAGCATAACTTCATTTTCTGTGTCTATGGCATTTGCGCATCCACCCAAAAATACGAGGGGAAAAAATATCATCATAATAAAAACCGTTTTTTTCATAATTAAATTCCTTTGCTTATGTATTGATCAAATTATTAATCAAATTTAATCTTACCTATTATTATACCTTGATTGGCAAGAGTCTAAACATGGGTTTCTAATTCGCCATTATTCAATATGCTTTTGCCTAGGGAATAATTTGTTATCAGCACATCAATAAGATTCCCTTTGAGAGCAGATATTACAGTTTGGGTTTTATGCACTCCTGATACCATCACTATTTTAAGAGGTATTTTTTTGTAAGACTCGAAGTCTATGGCTATTGTTCTATTTTTAAAATCCGTGTCACACTCATTGCCCTCGCTGTCAAAAAATCTAAGTGCCATATCTCCGACTACACCTTTTTCTGTTAGGTGATCTAGTTCCTCTTCTTCAAGAAAATCGTAAGAGACCAAGAGGGATTTAAGATCCGGATAAAAAGATCCTATACCCGTTATAGATATGGTGACTTTTTTGAACCGATCAATT
The DNA here is from genome assembly GCF_900128885.1 of Alkalibacter saccharofermentans DSM 14828. NCBI lineage: Bacteria > Bacillati > Bacillota > Clostridia > Eubacteriales > Eubacteriaceae > Alkalibacter > Alkalibacter saccharofermentans. The sequence continues at coordinate 3,052 of NZ_FQTU01000016.1, read as the reverse complement.
ATTTTTTTAACGTTTTTCTCTTCTTTCAGTTGCTTGGTCAGGTTCTCATTGCTGCTAAAGCCTTCTGCGTACAAAACCTTGTTTTCCCCTCCAAAGGCCATGGCCATCCTGCGTGCCAAAGAAGCTACATCAAGCTCATCACTTAAGCTGTTAAGGCTTCCATGCAAAGTCACAAATTGAGCATTTACCTTTTGACACGGGTTAAGATAGTGGATCATGTAATACATGGTCCTGCCAAAGGCTATGCCTAAAACATCCTCGTCCTTGATTATTCTTTGTAGATATCTCGCTCCCTCTAGTGCTACTAGTTTCTTGTGATTGTCTGGAGCATCTTCTTTTTCTTCTATCTTGTTTTCTACCGGATCAGCGGCTATAATAACCTCTTTTAATCCGAACCTGTTCATAAGCTCCTGCTCCAGCTCGATGCACTCGAGATAAGGATCATTTATTACAAATTCTATTATCTTGTCTTCTCTTGCTTTGTTCAGCAGTCTCGATACTGTGGGAACCGAAATGTTAAGCTTATTAGCTATCTTGCTTTGTGGCATGTTTTTCATATAATAAAGGTAGGCTGCTTTGACTGTTAAAAACTGAGATTGATTATATACCTCGGATATCATTTGTATCCCTCCGTTTTAAATATAAGTTCTATGGATATTTTATCACAAAATAATAAGCCCGTGCATGGCTTCACGGGCATCAAAGAGAAGAGCCTGCATTACAGCAAGGAGTGTAATACAAACCTATAATCAGTCATGCAGGGCGAGTGCATGACTGATATTTATGTATTAATGATAATACTTGTTAGATGTTTTTTCAATATAGAAAGTTTTTTCATTAGGTTGAAGTTTTTAATTGCAATTTTGAGCAAATGATATGGATTTTTTTGAATATTTATGTTATATTATTTAGGTAATTCATATGGGGGTATAGCGCAGCTGGGAGCGCGCCTGACTGGCAGTCAGGAGGTCAGGGGTTCAAGTCCCCTTATCTCCACCAATAGGTACTACATGCTTCAAGGTTTAAGCCTTTGAAGCTTTTTTATTTTTTTGTTCATTGCCGGTAAAACCAAAGAATAATTATCCACCCGTAATTTCTTTAAGCCCAATAAGGGCCTATTACCAGCTGTGCCTTAAGGCACTTTTTAAAAAGCTCGGCAACCATTATTTGTAACCAGCTCCCCTTTGAAAGGGCCTTCCCCCAAAACATCGTGGAAAGAATAGGACCAGTTCGCTTAATTTGGTTTATAGACGTTGTGGGGACACTTCTCAACTATATCCTTGTTATCCCATCTTGCGACTCTGATTACAATATATTATTTACTCCGATAAACTTCTCCTTGCATCCGTGCTATAAATATGTAATAATATTTTTAAGAACATATGTTCGTTATAATAAGTAAATTCCCGAAAGGAGTGTTTTCTTTGCCACGCATAGCACGTATAAAAGACCCTGATACCGTCCACCATGTGATGTGCCGCTCCATAAGCGAGCTTACCCTGTTTAAAAACTACAAGGACAAGGTAAAATATTTAGAGCTTCTTGCACTGTACTGCGAGAAATTCCAGTGCAGCATACTCTCATACTGCCTTATGGATACCCATGTCCACATACAGCTAGACCCTAGGGGATCTGACATGTCCAAGTTCATGCACGGGGTCAATCTTTGCTATGCCCAGTATTACAACAAAAAGTACAGAAGGCACGGTCATGTTTTCCAAGGCAGGTTCTTAAGCAGGGCAGTATTTGATGATGTGTATAACCTGGTGGTATCAGCATACATCCACAACAACCCCAAGGACATTCCAGATTACAGGGATGCTGTTCACACCTATCCTTATTCATCTTACGGCATCTATCTTGGAAACTACGACTATGACTTTGGCCTGGCTGACCCAGACTTTATTTTATCTCAATTTGCCAACGACCCTAAAGAGGCTATGGTAAAATACGCCGAGTTTGTCTCTTCCTGCAACAAGGTCACACAAAAGGAAAAGTACTACGAACTTATAGACGATTATGTCAAAAACGACAAGTACGCTTACAAAAGCGAAAGAGTCGTAATCTACAGGGATTATTCTCCACATGAAATCCTTAATGCAGTGGAATCAGCTCTTAGAACTGAGATTCCCAACTTCATCAACGTCAAATATAACCGCAGCCTTTCAGATGCAAGAGCTGTATCTGCCTTTTTGATGCGCTGTCTCTGCGACTTCACCTACAAGGACATCTGCAAAACCCTTGGCAATATAACTGCAAGCCAAGCAGCTAAACTCTGCAACAAGGGTTATGAGCTGATCAAGTCCATTCCCAAGTATCAAAACATCTACCCAGAAATTCTGGACTTCATAAAACCTAAAGCATCCTAAGGACAATTAAAACCAAACTTCTCAATCCTCCATATCGGTGGATTATTTGTGACGTTAACATATTAATCAAATTCTCTTCTGCTAAACACAGAGATTAATAATTAACCATAGCGCTGAGAAAAATGGGTGCTGCAACACACCCATATTGTCTTTACTGCCTATTAGTTGTGAAGTGTCCCCCTTTGTTGCTTGAAGTGTCCCCCTTTGTTGCTTTCACCTTTTTCTGTTTTGAATCAAATTTAACAATACTACGATTACTGCGATAACTAAAAGAACATGTATAAATCCACCTATTGTGGTTGAAGAAACTACACCAATGAGCCATAACACTACGAGCACAGCAGCTATTGTCCATAACATGATAACCAACTCTCCTTTATTTTCATTCTAGAATCTAAATAAAATTAATTTTGGAAATATAAGTCCGATGTCACATAAGATTGGTTAATTTAACTTGTCAATGACTTTATACCCTAAATCATCTTTTAGAAAACATAATGATAACTTTTATTCTCAGAGCGTTGTAGGTACGCTTCTAGATTAATAAATTCATCATACTGATGTATTAGTTGTGAAGTGTCCCTTGTTTGTGCTGATGTATTAGTTGTGAAGTGTCCCTTGTTTGTGTGCTGATGTATTAGTTGTGAAGTGTCCCTTGTTTGTGTGCTGATGTATTAGTTGTG